>NZ_JANLOH010000085.1:0-117862 GCF_025466155.1 Pseudomonas sp. 13B_2.1_Bac1
TGTCAGTCGACGATGATTCAACTGAACCACCGCTTTCGCGAGCAAGCCCGCTCCCACATTTTTAGTTGGTGTGAGGCTTGGGGTGTGGCGGTGTGGATGGAATAGTCGGGCCGTGCACCGCAAGCATGGGCAGCGCATCCCCCACTGTGGGAGCGGGCTTGCCCGCGAAAGCGGTGTGTCAGTCGACGTTGTTCCAACTGAACCACCGCTTTCGCGAGCAAGCCGCTCTCGGTGAGTCAGTAGCCGACAGTGAAGCGCTGGCGCGAATGCTTGGGGGTTTCTACTTCGTCGATCAGGGCGATGGCGTAGTCGGCAAAGCTGATCCAGCTGCGGCCGGCGCTGCTTACCAGCAGGTTGTCCTGGCCCAGGCGGAATTTGCCGGTGCGTTCGGTTTCCACGAATTCCGCCGAGGGCGACAGGAAGGTCCAGTCCAGGTCCTTTTCCTGACGCAGCACGTCGAGAAACTCAGCGCCGGCGCTGGCTTCGGCTTTGTATTCAGCCGGGAAGCCTTCGCTGTCGATCACCCTGCCGCCGTCCGGCAGCAACAGCGAACCGGCGCCGCCGACCACCAGCAGGCGCTTGACCCCGGCTTTTTTCACCGGCCCGATCACGGCTGCAGCGGGGAGGGTGGCGAAGTGCGCCGCACTGATCACCACATCACTGCCACTGACGGCTTGCTCCAGGGCGTGCGCGTCGAGTGCATCGACCTGCTTGACGGTGACGCCGTCGCGCTTGGGCAGCGTGTCGGTGTTACGCGCAATGGCGACCACGCTATGCCCGCGACGCAGGGCTTCTTCCAGCAATTGGCTGCCAGCACGGCCGGTAACCCCAATGATTGCGATCTTGCTCATGACGTTCTCCAGTACGGTTAGGGTTTAAAACACTTCACCACTTCATTTCGCCCTTGGCGACTTTGGCGCTCAGTTCCAGCGAGCTTTCGTCAGCGAGGGCGGGGTAACGTTTTTTCATCGCTGCAATCAGGGTGGCAGAGTCCTTGGCCTTGGCGGTTTCCACGTCGAAGGCCTTGATGTAGTCAGCGGTAAATTTGACCGAAGCCGGCGATGGCGTGCCCAGGTAGTGACCGGGAATGACGGTGCGCGGTTTCAACTGCTCGATGCGTTGCAGGGTCGCCAGCCAGTCCTGGTGCGACTGTGCACCCTGGGTGTCGGCCATCCACAGGTGAATGTTCTCGGCAACGACTACGCCACCGATCACGGCCTTGATCGACGGGATCCACACGAAGCTGCGATCCGGCTGTGCGCTGTCCAGGCCGATTACCTCCAGGGTCTGCCCCTCCAGCGTCAGGCTGTGGCCTTCGAGGACTTGCGGCACGATGGTTTTCGCCGGCTGGTCGGCGCCCATTTTCGGTCCCCAGAACGCTAGCTTGGCGGCCACGGTGGCGTTGATATGGTCGACCACCGGCTGCGGCGCCAGCACCTTGGCGTCGGGGAACGCGGCGGTCAGGGTGTCGAGGCCGAAGTAGTAGTCCGGGTCGCCGTGGCTGATGTAGATGGTGGTCAGGTGTTTGCCGCTGGCGCGAATTTTTTGCGCCAGCTGCTCGGCCTGGCCCTTGCCGAATTGCGCGTCCACCAGGATTGCATCCCGGGTGCCGCTGACCAGCACCGAGCTGACCGGGAAGATCGCGGCCTCACCGGGATTGTAGACGTCGAGTGTCAGGTCGGCTGCCGCAGCGTTGGCGGCGAAGGCCAGGGCGGCGGCGGTCAGGGTCAAGCGCTTGAGGGTCGAGAGCATCGGGCAATCCGGCAGTGAGTAAAGGATGCACAGAGCTTAGTTGCACCAAACGCAACTAAAAATGCGATGCTGGGACATAGTTTGTTTCTAAAATCGGGCAAATCATGGATCGTCTTCAAGCAATGCGCGTGTTTGTCACGGTGGTGGATTTGGGCAGCCAGTCTGCCGCCGCCGACCATCTGGACCTGTCGCGCCCGGTGGTGTCGCGCTACCTGGCTGAGCTGGAGGACTGGGTGGGCGCGCGCTTGTTGCACCGCACCACGCGGAAGCTGAGCCTCACGGCGGCCGGCGGTGAAACCCTGCCGCGCTGTCGGCAATTGCTGGAGCTGTGCGGTGACATGCAGGCCGCCGTCAGCGAGCCCGATGACGCCCCACGCGGCCTGCTGCGACTGAGTGTCAGCACCTCGTTCGGCCAGGCGCAATTGGCCGATGCCATTGCCGAATACGTCAGGCGCTATCCCCTGGTCACCGTCGACCTGCAGATGCTCGACCGCACGGTGAACCTGGTGGACGAGCGTATCGACCTGGCCATCCGCACCAGCAACGACCTGGACCCCAACCTGATTGCGCGGCGCCTCACCGTCTGTCGCTCGGTGGTGTGCGCCACGCCGGCTTATCTGCGGGAGCATCCGGCACCGCAGAAAGTCGAAGACCTGGCCCGGCACAATTGCCTGACCCACTCGTATTTCGGCAAAAGCCTGTGGCACTTCGAAGAGCGCGGCGAGCACGTGTCGGTGCCGGTGCACGGCAACATCACCGCCAACGAGGCCAGTACGCTGTTGCGCGTGACGCTGGCCAGCGCCGGGGTGGCGATGCTCCCCAGTTATCAGGCCGGCGAGCATATCCGTCGTGGCGAACTGGTGCGGTTGCTGCCAGAGGCCGAGCCCCGGCAGATGAATATCTATGCGGTGTACGCCTCGCGCAAACACATGCCGTCGGCGCTGCGCAGCCTGTTGGATTTCCTGGTGTTGAGGTTTCCGGAAGAGCCGGCGTGGGACATCGGGCTGCAGTCGACATAAATGTGTTGAATGGCGCCCGATAATGGCAACTCACCGCAGCTGACCTATGCTTTAAACAGCACCCTGTAGATCCGTTCAGAGGTCTGTGCCATGAGCATCAAAACCCGAAAATACCTGATGATTTTCTTCCTCTGCGCCCTGGCGACCGGGCTGTATGGCACTGCCGCCTACCGTGTGGAGCAAACCCGAATGCAGCCGACCTTTGCGATCAGTTGCCATCAGGATCAATGCGTGCCCCACACCGGCAGTTTCAGCGCATTGCGTTGAAGCTTGCACCTACAGTGATGTCGGTGGTGTTTCGGTCTTGAGCTGTTCGCGAAACGCCTTGGGTGAAAACCCGACACGGCGGCGGAACAGCCGCGAGAAGTTGGTCGGGTCGGAAAACCCCAGGACCTCTGACATTTCATTGATGGTCATGCTGGTGTAAGTCAGTAGGCGCTTGGCCTCCAGCAACTGGCGGTCGTGCATGATCTGCAGCGCAGGTTGCCCACCCAATTCCCGACAAGTGCCGTTCAGGTGTGAGACCGAGATCCCCAGCTTGTGGGCCAGGTCTTCGATCTTCGGGTGTTCGCGATAATGCTGTTCAACCAACTGGGTAAAGCGCCGGAAATATTCACGTCCGCGTGGGGCCCGTGGGTGGCGGCGCTGGATGGCCTGGCGGCTGATCCACACCAGCAGCACGCTGACCAGCGCGTGCATGAGCATGTCGCGAGCCGGCTGCGCATCGGCGTATTCGGCCTGCAGGCGGGTGAACAGGCTGTTGAGGTAATCGCTGTCGTTGCCCGCCCGGTAGCTGCCGAGCGCGTGCAGACCGTCGACCGTCGTGCCCAGTTGCGCCTGCAAATGGCTGACCAGCGGCGCCGCCAGGGTCACGATATAGCCTTCGACATCCTCGGCAAATCGAAACCCGTGCACGCACAGCGGTGGCAGCACCTGCAGCGTCGCTTCGTTGAGGGTGGTGCGCTGCCCTTCGATTTCCAACTGTGCCTGGCCTTTGTGCACGTAGAGCAACTGGCACAGATCCGCGTGCCGGTGGGGTTGGATTTCCCACTGGTATTCCCGACTGCGGCGGGAAATGGTTTCACAGTGCAACAAATCGGGAGTCGGCCATTGCTGGCTTTCCCCGTAAAGCTTGAAGACCGGAATCGCGGTTTTGGTCATGGTTTCAATCCGATACTCAGAAGAGTGGTGCGGTAATCGCCCCGATTGGCGGAAAGCACAGGCTTTGTCTCAGTTTTCACCTTCTTATGCTGCGCACTCAAGTGAAAAATGTCAGCAACAAAACCAATGACAACTCTTTCACTTGATCCGTTCGGGTGGAACCTGTGGGCCATAACAATAATGAAAACGCTGAAAACCCAAGTCGCCATTATCGGCGCCGGTCCTTCCGGACTGCTGCTCGGCCAGCTGCTGCACAATGCGGGCATCCAGACCCTGATCATAGAACGCCAGAGCGCCGATTACGTGCAAGGGCGCATCCGCGCCGGGGTGCTGGAGCAGGGCATGGTCGACCTGCTGCGCGAGGCCGGCGTCAGCCAGCGCATGGATAGCGAGGGCCTGGTGCATGATGGCTTCGAACTGGCGCTGAACGGCCAACTCACCCACATCGACCTCAAGGCCCTGACCGGCGGCCAGTCGGTGATGATCTACGGCCAGACCGAAGTCACCCGCGACCTCATGGCCGCACGCGCCGCAGCCGGTGCCATGACGTTTTACGAGGCGCGCGCCGTACAGCCCCACGCCATGAAAAGTGATCGACCGTGGCTGACCTTCGAGCACCAGGGCGAGGCGTTTCGCCTGGAGTGCGACTACATCGCTGGGTGCGACGGTTTCCACGGTATCGCCCGCCAGTCGATCCCTGCCGAGGCGTTGCAGGTCTTCGAGCGGGTCTATCCATTCGGCTGGCTGGGCATCCTCGCCGACACCCCGCCGGTGCACGACGAACTGGTCTACGCCAAGCATGCGCGGGGCTTTGCCCTGTGCAGCATGCGGTCGCCGACGCGCAGTCGTTACTACCTGCAGGTGCCGGTCGAAACGCCGCTGGAAGAGTGGTCGGACGCGCGTTTCTGGGACGAACTGAAAACGCGTCTGCCCAGCCACTTGGCCGATCAACTGGTGACCGGCCCATCCATCGAAAAAAGCATCGCGCCGCTGCGCAGCTTCGTGGTGGAGCCAATGCAGTACGGGCGCCTGTTCCTGCTTGGCGATGCGGCGCATATCGTGCCGCCTACCGGGGCCAAGGGCTTGAACCTGGCGGCCAGCGACGTGAGCACGTTGTTTCGGATCTTGCTCAAGGTGTATCGCGAGGGGCGGGTGGACTTGCTGGAGCGCTACTCGGCGATTTGCCTGCGGCGCGTGTGGAAGGCCGAGCGGTTCTCGTGGTGGATGACCTCGATGCTGCATCAGTTTCCCGAGGCGGACGGCTTCAGCCAGCGCATTGCCGAGAGTGAACTGGCGTACTTCATCAGCTCCGAGGCGGGGCGTAAAACCATTGCAGAAAATTACGTCGGGCTTCCTTACGAAGCTATCGAGTAGCCTGCTATCGTATCGAGCATTCCCGCGGGCCCTCCTTTTCCCGTGGGCCCTGCTCGAAGGTTCTGCCGTGACCAACCTGAATCAGCCCGCCCAACCTGTCCCTGCCGTGCGCAGTGTGCTTGCCGCCTTGATGATGGCGATCTTCCTCGGTGCCCTGGACCAGACCATTGTCGCGGTGTCCATGCCGGCCATTTCCGCGCAGTTTCACGACGTCAACCTGCTGGCCTGGGTGATCTCCGGCTACATGGTGGCGATGACGGTGGCGGTGCCGATCTACGGCAAGCTTGGCGACCTGTACGGGCGGCGGCCGATGATGTTGATCGGCATGGGCCTGTTCACCCTGGCCTCGCTGTTCTGTGGCA
Organism: Pseudomonas sp. 13B_2.1_Bac1; assembly: GCF_025466155.1. Classification (NCBI taxonomy): domain Bacteria; kingdom Pseudomonadati; phylum Pseudomonadota; class Gammaproteobacteria; order Pseudomonadales; family Pseudomonadaceae; genus Pseudomonas; species Pseudomonas sp. 13B_2.1_Bac1. The sequence continues at coordinate 5,669 of NZ_JANLOH010000085.1, forward strand.
TGGCGCAAAGCATGGAGCAGCTGGTGCTGGCGCGGATCCTCCAGGGCATCGGCGCCGGCGGCATGATCTCGGTGAGCCAGGCGATCATCGGCGACATCATCCCGCCCCGTGAGCGCGGGCGTTATCAGGGCTACTTCAGCAGCATGTATGCGGTGGCCAGCGTGGCCGGGCCGGTGCTGGGCGGCTACATGACCGAGTACCTGTCGTGGCGCTGGGTGTTCCTGATCAACCTGCCATTGGGCGCCGGTGCCTGGTACGTGGCCCATCGCACCCTGGTGGGGCTGCCGGTGCCGCAGCGCAAGCCGGTCATCGACTACCTCGGCACCGTGCTGATGATCATCGGCTTGACCGCCTTGCTGCTGGGCATCACCGAAATCGGCCAGGGCCATCATTGGCGTGACGATGCAGTGCTGGGCCTGCTCGCGTGTGCGCTGGTGGCGCTGACCGCGTTTGTCTGGCATGAGCGCCGCGCCCGCGAGCCGTTGCTGCCGATGCATCTGTTTGCCAACCGCAGCGCGGTGCTGTGTTGGTGCACGGTGTTTTTCACCAGCTTCCAGGCGATTTCCCTGACCGTGCTGATGCCTTTGCGCTTTCAGACGGTGACCGGCGCCGGCGCCGACAGCGCGGCCCTGCACCTGCTGCCTCTCGCCATCGGCCTGCCCATCGGCGCGTATTCCGCCGGGCGCATGACCTCGGTGACTGGGCGCTACAAGCCGATGATCCTCAGCGGCGCGCTGTTGAGCCCGCTGGCGATCCTCGGCATGGCCTACAGCGCGCCCCAGGCGGTGCTGCTGACCGGCGTGTTCATGCTGCTGTGCGGGATTGCGGCCGGCATGCAGTTCCCTACGTCGCTGGTGGGATCGCAGAATTCGGTGGAGCAGCGTGATATCGGCGTGGCCACCAGCACCACCAACCTGTTCCGTTCATTGGGCGGGGCGGTGGGCGTGGCGTGCATGTCGGCGCTGTTGCTGGCGCTGTTGCAGGATTCCAGCTTCGCCCACCTGGCCAGCGGTGCGCTGGTGGCCGAAGGCAGTTCCGGCAACGTGCTGCTCGATGGCCTCAACGCCGCCCCGGGCCCGGCGCAGGATGCCCTGCGCGGGGAGTTGGCGGTGACCTTCCGGCATTTGCTGATGGTCAGTGCGGCGGTGTCGCTGTTGGGGCTGGCGGCGGCGATCGCGATGCCGAACCGGGTGCTGCGCGGCCGCGAAGACAAGGCGCGCTGACCCTGTAGGCGCCCGGCTTGCCGACCCCATCGCCGGCAAGCCGGGTTCCTACAAGGTCAACTTCACGGGCTGTAGTACCCGACCGCCACCATGAAATGCCCGGCCTTGCGCACATACGCATGTTTGTTCTCGACCTTGTCGGTCACCGGGTTCTTCCAGCGATATTTGTATTCACCCTGGTCCTGCTCCGCCATCAGCTTGAGGATCGGCTCGCCCACCGGCTTGCCGTCGGGATCCTTGATCTTGCTGAAGTCGGTGTTGAGCAGGCGCAGGTTGGTGCCATGGGCCACGTAGCGCCGGGTGTTGAGGTCGACCACAAACACATAGAGGTCATCCTGCAGGAAACCGCCCTGCAAGGCGTTGATCGCTTTGAGCGTGCCGGCCTCATCCTTGAGCAGCGCATTCACCGCCTTGTTGCGTAGCGCCCGTGCCTGTTCCGGTGTGGCGCGCGGCAGGTAGTAGCCGACCGCCAGGATGCGTTCGCCCACGCGCTGATAAAACACGTGCTTGTGCTCGACCTTGCCATCGTTCCAGTTCTGCCAGCGGTAGTCGGCCTGCTGGATACCCTGGTCCTGCGGAACCTTGAGCGCGTCCTTGAATGACTGGCGCAGATCCGGGCCGAGCACTTCAGAGACATCGCGTCCGATCAAGGCGGAGGAGGGGCCGCCGCTGGCCAGCAGTACGCCCTGGGTGTCGACCACGAACACATAGCGATCATGGTCGACAAACTCGCCCTGGCGGCTGAACGCGGCAAACGCCTTGTCGCCGTTACTCTGGTAGTAGGCCAGGGCTTTTTGCAGCAGCGCCTTGGCGGCCTGGGCGTCCTCGTCCTGAGTCGTCGCGGCGTGCACCTGGCTGAAACACAACAGCAGCAGCGCGGTGATGCGGAGCAGTCCCTTCATGTTCCGTCCCTCATTATTGTTGATGTGACAAGAGCGTAGACGCCTGTGGCTCAAGGCGCCGCCAGCCATTGATCGACAATACCGGCATACACCCCGGTGGCCACGCTCAGGTGCAACCATTGGTCAACATAGCTTTTCCAGGCCACATCGTCGCGGGGCAGCAGGAAGGCTTTTTCGCTGTACTGCATCTGCCGCTCCGGGTTGACCGCGCACAGCCCTGGCTTGAGCTTCTGCTGGTAACGCGCTTCGCTGGCGTCGGTGATCATCACGTCGGCCTTGCCTGCCAGCAACTCGTCGAAAATGGTCACGTTGTCATGCAGGCGGATGTTGGCCTGGCCGAGGTGCGCGCGGGCAAACACTTCGTTGGTGCCGCCCGCCGGTTCGATCACCCGTACCTGTGGCTGGTTGATCTGCTCGACGGTCTGATAGCGCTGCACATCCGCGCAGCGCACCAGCGGGATCTTGCCATCGACGCCGAGAGACTGGCTGAAGAAGGCCTTTTTCTGGCGCTCGAGAGACACCGAAATCCCGCCCACGGCGATGTCGCAGCGCTGGGCGAGGAAATCCGGCATCAGGCTTTTCCAGGTGGTCGGCACCCACTGGATCCTGGCGTTGAGGCTCTTGGCCAGGGATTCGACCATGGCAATGTCGATGCCTTCGTAGCCGCCATCGGCGCGCAGCGAGGTATAGGGTTTGTAGTCGCCCGTGGTGCACACGGTGAGCGTGCCGCGCTGCAGCACCTCATCAAGGCGCGACGGCGCGGTGTCGGCCAGGGCCGAGGTGGCGAGGCTCGCCAGTACGCATAAGGTTATTGTTGTTTTCATGCGATCGAGTCCTTGGAGCATGATCGGGGGCGGTCATTATTTCCAGGCGAATGGCCAGGTAGCAAGGGCCGTCGAATGTTTAGCCAAGTTGCAACCAAACTCCGCCAACCCTGAATTTAATCGCCTATGTGGGCGTGTGACGCTGTCCGGCATCTTCCTCAGTGTGATTCCCGCATGGACGGCTGCCCCGACGCTCACCCCGCGACACTGCCGTCCGCACTGGCCTTCTGGGCGCTGTTTCACTGCCGACATGCGCGCCCACCAGATAACTTTCTCCTACGTTGATCCACCTCACGGATGACGCGCACCTGTGCGCATCTGCCCGGCGGCGCCTGCGCGCCTGCCTGACGCAAACGTATGAGATTTCCCATGAGTGTTTTTGCCAGCCTGCACGAAGCCCAAGCCTTCCTTGAGCAGCACCCGGACATCGAGATGTTCGAGCTGTTTATCCTCGACAACAACGGCGTGCCACGCGGCAAGTTGCTGCACCGCGACGAACTGCTGGCGGTGTATGCCAGCGGCCGGCCGTTGCCCAGCACGATCCTCGGCCTGACCATCAATGGCGATGACGTGGAAAATTCCGGGCTGGTGTGGGAGGTCGGCGACATCGACTGCCGCGCCTACCCGATCAGCGGCAGTTTGCAGCGCATGCCGTGGCGCCTGATCCCGACCGCCGCCGTGCAGGTCAGCATGCACCCCACCGAGGGCTTGCCCGCCACCGTGGCCGACCCGCGGCATCTGCTCGCCAAGGTGATCGCGGGGCTGAATGCCGACGGGTATTACCCGGTGATGGCAGCGGAGCTGGAGTTTTACCTGCTCGACCAGAAGCCCGACAGCCACGGCCGCCCCCAACCGGCACGGGACAGCGACGGTGGCCGCCCGCGTTCGACCCAGGTGTACGGCTTGCGTGAGCTTGAGCAGATCGAGCCGTTCCTGGCGGACCTGTACAGCGCGTGCAAACTGCAAGGCATCCCGGCGCGCACGGCGATTTCCGAATACGCGCCGGGCCAGGTGGAGATCACCCTCGAGCATCGCGCCGATGCCCTGCAGGCGATGGACGAGGCGGTGCGCTACAAGCGCCTGGTCAAGGGCGTGGCGCATAAACACGGGATGAGCGCCTGCTTCATGGCCAAGCCGTTCGACGACCTGGCGGGCACCGGCATGCATATGCACGTCAGCCTGGCGGACGCCGAGGGCAACAACCTGTTTGCCAGCGAGGCCGCCGATGGCACGCCGCTGCTGCGCCAGGCGGTGGGCGGCATGCTCAGCACCTTGCTCGACTCGCTGTTGATGTTCTGCCCTAACGCCAACTCCTATCGTCGCTTCCAGACCAACAGCTACGCGCCGCTCGCCGCCACCTGGGGCGTCGACAACCGCACCGTGAGCCTGCGCGTGCCCGGTGGCCCGGCCTATTCGCGGCACATCGAACACCGCATCTGCGGCGCCGACGCCAACCCCTACCTGGCGGCGGCCGCGATCCTCGCCGGCATCCACCGTGGCATTCGCGAACAACGCGACCCCGGCGCGCCCGTGGAAGGCAATGGTTATGCCCAGGCCAAGGAACTGCTGCCGACCGACTGGCTCACCACCCTGCGCGCACTGGAAGGTTCGAGTTGGGCGCGCGAGGCGTTTGGCAGTGAATTCCTCGGCGTGTACCTGGCGGTGAAACGTGCCGAATATCGCCAGTTCATGGGGGAAGTGGGCGAGCAGGACTGGCGGTGGTACCTGCATCAGGCCTGATGCTTGGCTAGTCGGGATGAGCGCAGCGTTGCTGTTGTGGTGAGCGGGCTTGTTGTGGCAAGCCCGCTCGCCACAATAAGCCTGCTCAACCGAGCCTGCTGTCCACAACAAGCCTGCTCAACTTAGTCTGCTCTCCACAATAAGCCTGCTCACCACAACAAGCTCACTTGCCACGGAGATCACTGCAACCTTCCCCAGCAACAGCCCCGCACGCGTTTCAACTTTTTTTTCACGTTCCGGTGGTTAAGCTGCGAATCAAGGTCGTTCACTACCGTTTAACTCACATGAGCCTGTGATGTCGCCACAACCGCCTTCTTCCATCGAGATTGAATACGCCGAGCGCTGTGACCGTGAGCACGCCAGGGTCTGCGGCGATACACGTCCGCCAGGGCTGCGGCGGCGCCTGGCGTCGTGGCGCGACGAGTGGCTGGTGCGCCAGGCGCTGAAAGTCGCCGGCGAACCGGGGCTGGTACTGGACCTGGCCTGCGGCTCGGGGCGGTTCTGGCCGGTGTTGGCGGAACACGTCAACCGGGTGATCCTGGCGTCGGACAACTCCCAGGCCATGCTCGACCACGCCCGCACCCACCACCCGGCGTCGTTGCTCAAGCGGGTCAAGACGTTCCAGGGCTCGGCGTTTTCCGTCGGCTTGTCGGCCAACGCGGTGGATTGCATTTTTTGCCTGGAATTATTTCGTCATGTGCCCAGCAGTGAAGGGCGCCTGGCGTTGTTGCGCGAGTTTCACCGGGTCAGCCGTGACACGGTGATTGTGTCGGTGCCGTCGCGTACCCCGGTGGAAGAGGAGTTTCGCCAAGCCGGCTTCAAAATCCTGCATCACCAGGAATTCATGCCCGGCTCCCACCTGTGGCGGGTCTACGTTCTGCGTAAGAGAGGATAAGTCCCGCCTGTCGGACTATTCTTCATCTCTTGTCTGAGTTTTCATGGACGCCTGTGCACTGCGAATGCTCGCAAGTCCCTTTCGCGATATATACTGCGCGCCATTCTTCAAGGGAGAGCCGTGTGGCCATCGATATTCACTGGATCTGCGACAACGATAGCCTCGGCCAGCATTGCGCCGAATGGCAGCAGTTGCCATTCGTCGCCCTCGACACCGAATTCATGCGGGTCGACACCTTTTATCCCATTGCCGGGCTGATCCAGATCGGTGATGGCGTTCGCGCTTACCTGATCGACCCCCTGACCATCGACAACTGGCAACCTTTGGCCGCCTTGCTGGAAAACCCAGCGGTGATCAAGGTGGTGCACGCCTGCAGCGAAGACCTCGAAGTGTTGCTGCGCCTGACCGGCAGCCTGCCGGTGCCGTTGTTCGACACCCAATTGGCGGCGGCCTACCTGAACCTTGGTTTCTCCATGGGCTATTCGCGCCTGGTGCAGGCCGTGCTCGATATCGAGCTGCCCAAGGGCGAGACGCGCTCCGACTGGCTGCAGCGGCCATTGTCGGAGACGCAAATCAGCTACGCCGCCGAAGACGCGGTGCACCTGGCCGAAGTCTACACACGCCTGCGCCCGCAGCTTTGCGACGACAAGTACGCCTGGGTCCTGGAGGACGGCGCCGAGCTGGTCGCCAACCTGCGCCGCGAAGTCGACCCGTACGAGGTGTACCGCGACGCCAAGCTGGCGTGGAAACTCTCGCGTGCACAGCTCGCCGTCCTGCGCGAGCTGTGCGCGTGGCGCGAACAGCAGGCGCGTGCGCGTGACTTGCCGCGCAACCGCATCATTCGCGAACACTCGCTGTGGCCCCTGGCCAAATCCCAGCCGGATAACCTCGCCGCGCTGGGCAAGATCGAAGACATGCACCCGCGTACCGTGCGACAGGACGGCCAGTTCCTGCTGGACCTGATCAAGCGTGCCGGCAGCGTGCCCATGGACCAATGGCCACCGGCCGTTGCTGAACCGCTGCCGGTGGACGCCGCCGCGCTGATCAAGCAACTGCGTGCCCTTGGCCAGACCTTCGCCGAGCGCCTCGACATGGCGCCCGAGCTGATGCTGCGCAAGAAAACCCTCGAAGCCCTGGTCAAAAGTGGCTATCCCGATGGGCCTTACCAATTGCCAGACTCGCTGCGTGGCTGGCGCCGCGAGTTGATGGGCCAGGCGCTGCTCGACAGCCTGGCCACTGCCGGAGAACAGCCTTGAAACGTATCTGCTCCATCTATCGCAGCTTGAAACGCAACGAAATGTATCTCTATGTGCTGAAAAGCGATGCCCTGGAGCGCGTGCCGGAACCGTTGATGGAAGCCTTCGGCAAGGCCCATCACGCGTTTGACATGGTACTGACGCCGGAGCGCAAGCTGTCGCGCGAAGACATCACCGTGGTGCTGGAAAACCTCGAAAAGCAGGGCTACCACCTGCAAATGCCGCCGGCCGAGGACGAGTACATCGAGCACTTGCCCGAAGAGCTGCTGCGACGCAACGACCCGGTGTGATCGGTGGGTGCCCTGTTCAGGGCACATTCATCCATGGAATCGTATTATCGGGCGCTGGCCGCAAGGGATGCGGGCGGCCGTCTGCACTGTTTTTGAAAGGTTTGAAGCATGCGTGTTCTGATTGCTGAACAGGATCACCCTCTGTACGCCCGGTTGCTGGGCGAAGCGGCACCGGACCTTGAGGTGCTGACCAGCGGCGACTCGGCCGAACTGTCGCGCCTGGCCGCCGATTGCCCGGTATGGCTCGGCCAACCTGACCTGCTGGCGACGTTGTTGCGCCAGGGCCATCAACCGCAATGGCTGCAATCGACCTGGGCGGGCATCACGCCATTGCTGGCCGACGGCTTGCCGCGCGATTATCGCCTGACCCGTGCGGTCGGCATCTTTGGCCAGGTCATGGCGGAGTTTGTCCTCACCTACATGCTCGGCCACGAGCGCGAAGTGCTCGCGCGGCTGGTCAGCCAGGTCGAGCGCAAATGGGACAACCGCATGGGCCAGAGCCTGGCGGGGCGTACGGCGCTGATCGTCGGTACCGGCGATATCGGCCAGAGCGTGGCGGAGTTTCTCGTGCCGTTTGGCGTCAAGGTGTACGGCATCGCCAGCACCGCGCGGGAACAGGCGCCGTTTATCGAAGTGGCCGGGCTCGATCAGCTCGGCCGTCTGGTGGGCGAGGCGGATTATGTGATCAATCTGCTGCCCAACACGCCGAACACCCACGACCTGTATGACGCGGCGCTATTCAAGCAATTCAAGCCGACCGGGCTGTTTATCAACGTCGGGCGCGGCGTGGCCGTGGTCGACGCCGACCTGGTCGAGGCCTTGAAGGAAGGCCACCTGGCCGGCGCGGTGATCGACGTGTGCCGCCAGGAACCGCTGCCGCAGCGCCATCCGTTCTGGACGGCGTGGGGCCTGTTGCTGACCGGGCACAGTTCCGCGCCGACCTCGCCGTCGATGATGGTCGAGTTGTTTGTGCAGAACGTGCGCGCGTTTCAGGCCAAGCAAGCCCTGCGCGGAGAAGTGGATTTCGAGCGCGGTTACTGACGGCGACACACAACCTGACAGTCAAGATGGAACCTCCTTTGCGGGCACTCCCACCCAGTGACCGCAAAGGGCGCAAGGTCGCGCCCTTGAAGGATATCCATATGACTAAGGACAGGTTCGCCCATGACCACGCTCACCCCTTCCTCGTTCAATACGCCAGCCTTGGCGTTTTCCAGCCGGGAAGCACCGGCTCCCACCGACGCCGCCTTGGCGGCCATCTACCTGCAGCTTGACCCCGAATCCCAGACGACTCGCCCCCGCAACAGCGTCGCCGGTTTTGACCTCGCGCACCCTCGGTACTGGGGGCAACCCGCCTCGGTGGTGATAGACGAACTGGCCAGGCATCTGGTCAACAAAGGCCGGGCCGATGCGCAGACGGCTGGCCAAAGAGCCAGTCTTTTGCTGGCGAGGACGGCGCCGCACTACCTGGTCAAGGACATTCCCGCCAGCCTGACCTACGGCAGCGTGCTGTGGGTGCAATTGACGATGGCGGTGGCCAGGCTCGAAGCCCACACCCCGGGCGGCACGCTCGGCAAGGGCTACGCCGAGGTTTTGCTGGCCGCCGAGCAGCTCCCTGACGATGCAGTCGTCAGCCAGCAGAGTGCTTATGAGGCGCTGCGGGATTGGGGCGTCGCCAACGGTTTTCTCGCCCGCCCCGATGCGCAGCCATCGGCTGACGAGATGGAGCGTGTGAGGGGCGCCTACAACCACCAATTGGCGGCACTGAAAACCACCGGCACGTTGTTGAGTACGCAAATCCCCAGCCGAAGAGCGATGGCGCTCGCGCAGCTTGAACAAGCGTTTCCCGAACTGGATAAACGCCTCTTCGAGGTGAAAAGCCTGCACAAGGCCTGGCTGAAAAAGGGCCGGCCAGGGGTTTATCCGGGCGCGCGCTCGATGCTGGATGTCGTCATGGAGGGCGGCAAACTGGGGCCACAGGATCACTGGATCAGCCAGGACAAACGCCTGCCCGTCACGCGCTTCTGCGACCTTTATTCAGCCGGCAAGCTCGACGTTGCCACCTCATTCAAAAGCGCCTACGAGGCGGCGATCAAGGCGCATGAGGACGGGCACCAGAGCCGGGTCAGGCAGCTGATTGCTGCGTTGCCGCTGGAGGACCGCAAGAACCTAGAGTTCGGTGAACTGACGTTCTTCCACACCAATGACTACAAGATAGCCGGTGATTTGTTCACCCCGCCCGCCCTGCACGTCAGGGGGCATACGCTGGAGGTGAAGACCACCCGCAACGGGCAGGTCAACCTCTACACAATCGACACGCGGCGCGGCACCCTCGAGAAGGAGAACTTCCTGATACGCCGCCGTACCGAGCCTTATACCGCCAGCAAGATGGAGACCCGAGAGGCGAATATTCTCTCGAAAACCGTGCGATTCGAGCCCGGTGACGATAAGCCGGCTGCGCAATTCCTGGCTCAACCCGAAGGGCCGGGGCAGCCTGACAGTTTCAACTCCGGACGCAGCCACGCGATTGCTGACGTCTTCGTGAAGTCCCTCGACCTGCACAACGACGATCTGCTCAATGAGGCCAGGGGCGTCACGTCCTATGATCAGGACAGCGCCAGGAATGAGGCGATTTCGCAGTTTTTCCTCAACCTCATTCCGCTGCGATCGGCGATCGTCAACTTTCAACAGGGCAATATCGGCCAGGGGCTCTTTGACCTGTCCCAGGATGCCCTGGGGCTGCTTACCCTCGGGGCGGGCAAGGCTGCGCAGGCGGGCCGGGTGCTGGGCAAGGCGTTGTCATCGGTGGAGCACGCGGCCAAGGCCGGCAGGTTTGTCGGGGCGCTGGCCATTGAAGCATTCAACCCGCTGAGCGGCAGCGGCGAACTGACGGTGGCCGGCGGCCGGTTGCTTGCCAATGGCGGTCGTCAGGTGGCGGCGAAGGCGTCGCGGCAGTTCAATCAGCTCCGGGGCTCGACCGCTGAACTGAGTAACCGGCTGTTTGGTCAATTCAAGCTGCCCGACTCCACCATCGCCGGGCTCTCCGCCAACAGCCAGGGCGTGTATACCGCCGACGGTCACCTGTCGTATATCCGGCATAGGGACAGTACGGGCCAGGCGGCCGTCTACGAAGTGCGCCAAGTCAGCCGAACCGAGGATGGCGCGGTACAGGCGCGGGTTTATCACAACGGCCGACAAACGCCGTTGCTGCTCGAACATCTTCAGGGGGATCAGTGGCAACGGCTGGGCGTGCGCGGCGGCAGTCCGGTTTCGGTCAAGGCGGACCTCGGGCCGGTGATCGGCCAGGGCGGCGAGGGGGTGGTGTACGCCAGCCTGGATGGCAAGCATGTGTATAAGGACATTGGGCCGACAACGCGCACGAGCGCCGAGGGCCTGATAATTATGGAAGTGGTCAACCTGAACACCTACTACGCAGAGGGCTTTGCCCAGGTGCTGGTCGAGGAAGGGCGCCAATACATAAAAATGGGCAGGATCGAAGGCGTGGATCTCAGCCAGGTTGAAAAAGGCAGTTTGCCGCCCAGCGCGCGGCCAATGATCGATGAGGTGTTGGCGCAGATGGAGGCGAAGGACATTTTTCACAATGACCCGCAGCTGAAAAACTTTATCTATTCCAGCAAGGACAACAGGCTTTACCCCATCGACATGGATGGCATGCCTGGCGAGTTCATGGCACCGGTGGTCAAGCGCGTGTATGACCGGCAAGTCGCCGAGCTGCGGGCGGCGTTCAATGAGCTGATCGCCCCCGCGTCTTGACGGCTCACCCTGGCGTTCGGCAACGCCAGGGTGTCACGGCTCAAAGGCTGAAATCACCCTCTGACACCAGCTCGCTCAGCGGCTTGCGCGGGCTCGGTGCTTCGCGACCTTGCAGGTACTCGGGCAAGGTCGACTTGTCACCCAGCTTGCCGACGGCCACGGCCGCGTGCAGCGCATACCCTTCTGGAATCTTCAGCTCCTTGCGGGTCAGCTCCTGGTCGAAGCCGGCCATGCCGTGGGTGTGCCAGCCGCTGAGGCTGGCTTGCAGCGCCAGGTGGCCCCAGGCCGAGCCGGTGTCGAAGGTGTGCCACAGCGCCGGGGTTTCTTCCGTGGCGCCGGGGGCGGTGAAGTCGGTTTTCGAGGCGATGATCACCAGGGCCGAGGCATGCTGCGCCCACCCACGGTTGAATTCATTCAGCAGGCCCAGGAAACGTTCCCAGTCCGGCGTGTCGCGGCGCGCGTAGAGAAAGCGCCATGGCTGCGAGTTGTAGGCCGACGGCGCCCAGCGTGCGGCTTCAAAGAAGCTCAGCAGGGTTTCCTGGGGAATGCTTTCACCGGTAAAGGCGCGTGGCGACCAGCGCTCGGTGAACTGGGTGTGGATCGGGTAATCGGCAACGCGTGGATTTGTGCTCATGAACAGTTCCTGATGACGACGATGGGCTACGGTGAGATAGGCAAGCGCAGTTCAAAAAAACGGGGCACCGATGAGCTCGGCGAGGGTTTTTTCAAGGCTCCATGGGGCGTCGTGGGCAATGCGGCGAAGCATTTATGGCGGCCGACGCAGGGCCTTCGCGGCTCACAAAGCTACTGCGACGAAGGGTCGCTGACAAGTCTTGTCGTACCGACAGTCGCCGGCGCTTGGCCCCAAGGGTCTTGGGCACTAGACTGGCGGCCTTTTCACCTACCGATACTGATGCAGAGCCATGGCCGCCAAAGTCGAACCTTTCTGGATACGCAAAACCCTTGAACACCTCGACCAGGAGGAGTGGGAGTCGTTGTGCGACGGCTGTGGCCTGTGCTGCCTGCAAAAGCTTGAGGATGAGGACGACAACAGCGTCTATTACACGCGTATCGCCTGCAAACTGCTCGACCTGAAGACCTGCCAGTGCACCGACTACCCCAACCGCCGCGCCTCGGTGCCCGACTGCATCCAGCTCACCCCGGGCCAGGCCGACCAGTTCAAATGGCTGCCGCCCACCTGCGGCTATCGCCTGGTCAGCGAGCGCAAGGACCTGCCGCTGTGGCACCACCTGGTCTGCGGCGACCGCGACGCCGTGCACCATGAACGCATTTCCCAGTCCGGGCGCATGCTCAGCGAAGGCAGCGTGCCCGAGGATGACTGGGAGGATTACCTGATTTTCCGCGCGGGCTGAACGAGGAGTGTGTATGAGGGCGGGAACCCAGCTGGCGGCAAGCCTGGTGTTACTGGCGTTGAGCATGCCTGCGTGGTGCGCGAGAAAGGTCGACCTGGATTATCACGTCAAGTTGTTGCCCCAGAGCGATCAGGCCGAGGTGCGCGTGAGCCTGTCCCAGGGCTCGGCGGTGCGTAGCCTGGATTTCGACCTTGGCCATGACGGTGACTACAGCGACTTCAAGGCTGATGGCCAATGGAGCGTCACCGAGCACCGCGGCCGGTGGCAACCCGGCGCCAACAAGGCCAGCCTGACCTACCGGGTTCGCCTCACCCACGCGCGCAAGCCAGGCATTTATGAGGCGCGGATGACGCCGAGTTGGGCGCTGTTTCGCGGCGAAGACCTGGTGCCGCCCGCGCGCCTCGACCAGCAGGACGGGGTGGAGTTGGTCTCGCGCCTGGTGTTCGAACTGCCGGCAGGCTGGAAAAGTATCGAAACCGCCTGGCCACGCATCGGCAAGAACAAATTTCGTATCGACAATGTTTCGCGCCTGTTCGACCGGCCGACCGGCTGGATGCTCGCCGGCACCCTCGGCAGCCGCCGCGTACGCCTGGGCGAGAGCGAAGTCAGCGTCGCATCGCCCAAGGGCCAGGCCATGCGCCGCATGGATGTGCTGACGTTGCTGACGTTCGTCTGGCCCCAGGTGGAAGCGGCGTTCCCGCGCCATCCGGCCAAGCTGCTGGTGGTAGGCGCCAGCGACCCGATGCGCCGTGGCGCGTTCGCCGCGCGCGACTCGATCTACCTCAACAGCCGTACGCCGCTGGTCAGCGAAAACGGCAGCAGCCCGTTGCTCCGTGAAGTGGTACAGGCGATTGGCCGTTTCAACGATCACGACACCAGTGACTGGATCAGCGAGGGCCTGGGCGAGTACTACGCCATCGAGCTGCTGCGCCGTGCCGGCGGCATTACCGATGAGCGGTATCAGGCAATCCAGGCGCGGTTGGTCAAGGAGGGCAAGGACGTGACCAGCCTGCGTGGCGAGCACGTCAGCGGGGCGACGGTGTCACGGGCGGTGGTGGTGTTGCAGGAGCTGGATCGCGAGATCCGCGTGAAAACCCACAACAAGCGCTCCCTGGATGATCTCGCCCAGGCGGTGATGCGGGCCAACAGCATTACCACGGCGGAGTTTGTGCATCTGGCCGAGAGCATCATCGGCGAGACGTCGGTGGTGCTGGACAGCAAGCTGCTGCGCTGAACCCGCCGAACAGACCGCAACTTCGTGTAGGGCCCGGCAAGCCGGGCTCCTACAGGAAAGGCTAGCCGGTGGTTTTTACCGCTTTTTCAGCCGCCACTTCGGCCTTGGTCTTCAGGTTTTTCAGCTCTTCACCGGCGCGCTCGATCTTCGTGCGCACGCTGTTCATTTCCTGGCGACCCTGTTCCAGCTTGTCCTTGAGCGAGCTGTGCCCGGTGACGCCACGCACCAGCGCCACGCCGCCAATCGCCACCTGGATCAAGCCGAAAATCCCGCCGCGGCGCAGGCCTTTGCCGACCATCATCACGCCACCGGCCACCGAGCCGATGCGCTCCCAGCCGTGCACGTTCTGGTTGGGCTGGGTCTGGAACGGCGTGTGTTCGATGATAGGGCGCAAGGTTTTGCTGTCGCTCATGATCTGTCTCCAACGAGGGCTAGTGATATGCAGCTGACTGCGGGCAGGCGCCGGATGTTCCCGATAAATCAGTACTTGGGGCCCGAACGGGTGTTGTTGCCCTTGGCCAGGCGGTCGTAGAGCACCACGTTGACGGTCGCGGCGAGGTTCATGCAGCCGGTGGTCGGGATGTACACGACGTCTTCGCACCAGTCGCGGATCTCTTTATCCAGCGAGCCATCTTCGGGGCCGAAGATATACAGCGCGCGGTCAGGGTGCGTGTATTCGGGCAGTGGGCGGGCGCCTTCCACCAACTCCACCGCGACCGGGATGCAGCCCAGGGGGAGGATCTTCTTCAGGTCGTCGATGCCGATCAGCGGAATGTCGTGGTGGACTTTCTTGGTGTCGGTGATGAAGTCCCGGGCGCGCTCGTAGCGCACGCCGGTGTAGAACACCGAGGCCACGCCGTAGCAGCCGGCGGCACGCATCACCGAACCAACGTTTTCGGGGGATTTGGGGTTATACAGACCGATGCAGCTGTAGCGTTTATTGCCCACGGGAGTGCCTTAAAAAGGCAGCAGTATAGCGGCAAGCTACAAGCTGCAAGTAAAAGCGGCATGGCTTTTTCTTGTAGCTTGCTGCTTGAAACTTGAAGCTGCGTCATTCAGTCGTCTTTCTTCATCAGCCCCGCCAACGCCGCAAACGGGTTGTGCGTGGCCTTGGCAATCGTCGGGCTGCTGGTGGAGCCTTCGCCGAAGTACTGCTGGTCGGTGTAGCGCGAGTGTTCGTTGTCGTGGCAGTACAGGCACAGCAACTCCCAGTTGGAACCGTCCTGGGGGTTGTCATCATGATTGTGATTTCGGTGGTGTACGGTGAGCTCGCTCAAGCGTTTGCCGGAGAACTCACGGGCGCAGCGGCCGCACACGTGGGGGTACATCTTCAAGGCTTTGTCGCGGTAGCCCATTTCCCGGTCACGCTGGGCATCGGCCAGGATGCGGTCCAGCTTGGCGGTGTGGGAGGGCGGGTTGGTCGAGCTCATCATGGCTCCTGGCTATTTGGTGGGTCACGGATAGGGTTGATTCTAGCCGCTCGCGCTGTAAAAGACCGCTGGCTTTTTCAGCAACCGTACAGCCTGGCCGCGACGAACGTTTGTAGTATCGGTTCACTCACTTTCATAAGGATCTGAAGCCTATGCGTTTACCTACATGGACAGTTGCACTGCTGCTTTGCGTGCTGGCGGCTCAAGCCCAGGCGTTTTCCACCCCCAAGCCCGGCCAGGTGATCGAGGTCAGCCTCGAACAGTTGCACCCGACCCAGGCGGTGGTGGGGTTCGACCAGATTTACTACAGCCTGGGGCTGTTTGCCGACAAACCGAAGAAGGTCTTCGATGAGTACTGCGAAACCAACGGCCAGGGCGAGGCCGACAACGTGCCGAAAAAGGCCGACCTGCAGCGGCCCGACAGCTTCACCTGCAAGGACCCGGTGGGCACCCATCCTGAAGACATGAAAACCGTGGTGGTCGGCCCCGCGGGCCAGCTGTACCTGACCGACGGCCACCACAGTTTCACCACCTTGTGGGAAGCCCCCGGCGGCGGTCCCCGGTTGAACATGTGGGTCAAGGTCACCGACGACTTCAGCGACAGCCCCGACCTCGCCACGTTCTGGCAGCGCATGCAGGCGGCGCGCAAGGTCTGGCTCAAGGACAACCAGGGCCAGACCCTGCCGCCGGCGCAATTGCCGGCCCACCTGGGCTTCAAGAACCTGCAGGACGACATGTTCCGCAGCCTGGTGTACTTCACGCGCAAGGCCGCCTATGGCAAGCCGGAGGAGGGGGCGGTGGCGCCGGAATTTCTGGAGTTCTACTGGGGCAACTGGCTGCGCACGCAGATCGATCTGAGCCAGTACAACCTGGACAAGAAAAGCGGCTACAAGGACGCCATTGAAGCCGTCGCCCAGCGCATGGTCAGCCTCGCGCCGGGCTCACAGGTTGGCGACAGCGGTTTTACCGCCCATCAGCTGGGCGGCATGACCACGCTGGACCGCGCTGAGCTGGAGAAGACCTTCGAGAAAAAAGTGCCGTATGTGATTGATTACCGCAAATCCCGCAACTGACGCGGGACTGGAAATGCGGGCGCTGGCTGGGGGGCTCAGCCCTTGAGCTTCTCGGCGATCCAGATGGTGTGCCGGGTGCCCTTGTTACCGTGGGCGAACACCTGCACTTCTTCGGCCTTGAAACCCGCCTTGCGCAGTTTGTCGCTGAACAGTTTGTCGGCGCTGGCGGACCAGACCGCCAGCACGCCCTTGGGGCGCAGGGCCTTGGCACAGGCTGCCAGGCCACCGGCGGAATAGAGCCAACTGTTGGCTTTTTGCGTCAGGCCTTCGGGGCCGTTGTCGACGTCGAGCATGATCGCGTCAAAACCCTGGGGCTCGGCCTGCAGTACGTTGGCCACGTCCTCCAGGCGGATCACGGTGCGCGGGTCGAGCAATGGCCGACCGGATTTCTCCCCCAGCGGGCCACGGTTCCATTCCACAACGCCGGGCACCAGTTCCGCCACCACCACCTCGGCAGTCTTGCCCAAATGCTTGAGCGCCGAAGCCAGGGTAAAGCCCATGCCCAGCCCGCCGATCAACACCCGCGAACCCGGACGGCCAGCGACTTTGCGGCAGGGAATTTCCGCCAGGGCGTCTTCCGAACCGTGCATGCGCGTGTTCATCAACTGGCCGCCGTCCCCGCCCTGGATCTTGATGACAAAATCCTCACCGTATTCGAACAGGCACAAGGCTCCGCCATTGTCGGGGATCGGGGTGGTGTCCAGCAGAACGAAACGTTTCATGGAAATCTCATTGGGAAGGGCATTCTTGCGCGGTTGGGAGTAGCCTTGTGACATTCCGGTCAGGCCATGGAGCCATCGATGAAGTGCAGCATTCTAACGGTCATTGTGTTGAGCGCGCTCGCATTGGGTGCGGCGCAGGCTCAGGAGTTGCAAACCGTACCGGTCGCCCCGACGCCAACCCCAGGCGCGCCGGGCACGCCAACGCCGACGCTCTACCCGCAAGTCACCCCGCCCGCCGTGCCCAAGACCAACGGCTCGCCGCCCCTGGTGCCCATCGTGCTGCCGACGCCGCCGAAGGACCAGACGGTGCCCGGCCTGCTGCAAAACGACAGCAAGCCGAAGACGCCCGGCGGCTAGAACTGTTGCGAGAGTAATTGCCCGTCGGCCATGCGCAGGCGCTTGGACAGGGCAATGGCAATGGCGCGGATGATCTTGGCGGCCACCCGGGGCGCTTCGTTGAGCATCTTCTCCAGGGAATCCTTGCCCAGGTTCAACAGCACGCAGTCACTGGCGGCCACGCAGCTGGCCGAACGCCGCTCGCCGTCCAGCACCGCCATTTCACCGAAAGCGCGCCCACTGCGCAGGGTGGCGATCGTCAGGCGCTGGCCGGTGTGGCTGGATTTCTGCACGGCCACCTGGCCGCTGTGGAGGATGCACATGAACGTGCCGGCATCGCCCTCGAGGAAAATCACCTCATCGCGGGCAATGCTGCTGATATTGAAGTAGCCGGCGGCCACGTGGAAATCTTCCGGCGACAGCGGGTCGAACAGGCCGCAGTCCATGAGCATGTCGCGGATTTCGTTATTCAGGAGCGTCGGTGGAGGCATGGCTGCAGTATTGATCCATCAATCAGGTAGGCGGTCCTGTGTTCAGACAGGACCGCCGCGCTAAGTTCCTTAAACCAGCCCCAGCGCCTTGAACACAAATGCATATTCGAGCGCTACGTCACGTAATCCCTGGTAACGGCCGCTCATCCCACCGTGGCCGGCGCCCAGCTCGGTCTTGAGCAGCAGGAGGTTGTCGGAGGTGGCGGTGTCGCGCAACTTGGCCACCCACTTGGCCGCTTCCCAGTACTGCACGCGGCTGTCGTTGTAGCCGGCAATCACCAGCATGGCCGGGTAGGCCTGGGCGCTGACGTTTTCGTACGGCGCGTAGGCCTTGATGCGCGCATACACCTCGGGCTCTTCGGGATTGCCCCATTCATCGTACTCGGTGATGGTCAGCGGCAGTTCCGGGTCGAGCATGGTGTTGAGCACATCGACGAACGGCACCTCGGCAATCGCCGCCTGGAACAGCTCCGGACGCTGGTTGAGCACCGCACCGATCAACAGCCCGCCAGCGCTGCCGCCACTGATCGCCAGTTGGCTGGACGTGGTCAGGCCCTGGGCGATCAGGTGTTCGGCACACGCGATAAAGTCGCTGAAGGTGTTCTGCTTGTGAGTCTGCTTGCCGTTGCGGTACCAGGCTTCACCCAGTTCGCCGCCGCCGCGCACATGCGCAATGGCGAAGGCCACGCCACGGTCGAGCAGGCTCAGGCGCGCATGCGAGAACCATGGGTCGAGGCTGTGGCCATAGGCACCGTAGCCATACAGGTACAGCGGCGTCGGCTTGCCGAGCTGGTCGCGCTTGACCACCAGGCTGATCGGCACCTGGGTGCCATCGGCGGAGGTGGCCCACAGGCGCTGGCTGACGTAGTCATCGGCATTGAACACGCCAAGTACCGGGGTTTCCTTGAGCACCTGTTGTGCGCCGCTGGCCAGTTCCAGCTGACGGACCTGGGCCGGGCGGTTCAGGGCTTCGTAGCGCAGGCGAATCTTGTCGCTGGGGAATTCCAGGCTGTTCTGTACGTAGAGGCTGTAGGCAGCGTCAGGCAATTCCACGCGATAGGCCGGTACGCCTTGCGGGTGCACTTCGATCACGGGCAGGCCGCCAATGCGCAGGCTCAGGGTCATGGCGCTGGCGTTCAGGCTGACGCCGTCGAGCATCACCTCGTCGCTGTGGGGGATCAGGTTCTGCCACTGGTCCTCGGTTGGCACATCGCCGGTATCGGCAGCGACGAACAGCGCGTAGTTGATGCCATCGCGGTTGCTGCGGATAAACCAGGTCCACTCGCCGTCGAGCTTGCCGTGGTCGACGTCATATTCATGGTCCTCGACCCGTGGCGCCAGGCAAGTGAAGTCCAGGTGCGGCTGGTTGGCGTCCAGCGCCCAGATTTCGCTGGTGGTCTTGCTGCCCAGGGCCAGCAACAGTTGGCGCTCGGAGCTGGAGCGGTAGCAATGCAGGAAGAAACGCCCGTCGGGCTCGTGGAACACTTCCTGTGCTGCGGTGCCGTCCAGGCGATAGCGATACAACTTGTGCGGGCGGTGCGTGTCGTCGAGTTCGCCGAAAAACAGGGTCAGGCTGTCGTTGGCCCAGGTCATGCTGCCGTCGCAGTTCTCGAACGCCAGTTCGCTGACCTTGTCGGTGGCCAATTCCTTCACGAACAGGGTGTAGATCTCCTCGCCACTGGTATCCAGGCTGTAGGCCAGGCGTTGGTGGTCGGGGCTGATGCTGAATGCACCGAGGGAGAAGAATCCGCCATTGGCCAGCACGTTCGGGTCCAGCAGCAGTTCTTCGCTGCTGTCGTCGACCTGGTTGCTGTCGTCGGCCGGACGGCGGCAGCGGTAGTGGCGGGCGTATTCGTCACCGGCGGTGGTGCGCGTGTAATACAGGTACGGGCCCCACGGCGAGGGCAGCGACAGGTCGGTTTCGAGGATGCGGCCCTTGATCTCTTCGAACAGCGTTTCGCGCAAGGCCTGCTGGTCGGCGAGCTGGGCTTCCTGCCAGGCGTTTTCGGCCTTGAGGTAATCGAGGACTTCGGCGCTGTCACGCTCCTGCAGCCAGGCGTACGGGTCCTGGCCTGGGGCCTTGCGGGCAATCGGGGCGGCAGTGATGTGGGTCGATGACGGCATGGATCACTCTCTGTCTGGCGGAAGGTGGCAGGCATTGCAGCCGCGACACGCAAAAGCCGTTATCATAGCCGCCTGTTTGCCTACCTTGCCATGGACACCATGACCGAGAACGACTATCTGACCGCTTGGGGCCTCTACGCCTTTGCCGCTTTGGGCTGCCTGTTGGTGTGGTGGCGCATGACCCGCTGGATCTGGCGCTGGCTGCGCGAGCCGCTGCAATTGCTGATGGCGGTGCTGCTGTTCAGCCCGACCATCGTCGATCCGGTCAAGACCCAGTTCGCGCCGGCCGTGGCCATTACCGCGCTGGACCTGGTGCTCAAGGTCGGCAACAACGCCTGGCGGGCGATCTCCGACCTGTTCATGTACACGATGATCGCGTTTGCCGTGTACCTCGTGTTCGTGTTGATCCGTTGGCCCATCGAGCGTGCCGCCAATGCCCGCCGGGAGCGCAAGGCCGCCGTCGATGCCGCCCTGGCCGCCGAGCCGGACGATGACGACGAGCCTTTGCGCCGTCCTGCCCCCGTGAGCGGTATGCGCGTCGAGCCGCGCCTTTAACGTTGTCCGCCCTGCAGCGAGAGCCCTGGCATGTGTGAATTATTGGGCATGAGTGCCAACGTCCCCACCGATATCGTGTTCAGCTTTACCGGGCTGATGCAGCGCGGTGGGCGCACCGGCCCGCACCGCGACGGTTGGGGCATCGCCTTTTACGAAGGCCGTGGCCTGCGCCTGTTCCAGGACCCGGCCGCCAGCAGCGAGTCGGAAGTCGCCCTGCTGGTGCAGCGGTATCCCATCAAGAGCGAGGTGGTGATCGGGCATATCCGCCAGGCCAACGTCGGCAAGGTGAGCCTGGCCAACACCCATCCGTTCGTGCGTGAACTGTGGGGGCGCAACTGGTGTTTCGCCCACAACGGCCAACTGGCGGACTTCACCCCACGCGCCACCTTCTACCGCCCGGTCGGCGATACCGACAGCGAAGCGGCGTTCTGCGACCTGCTCAACCGCGTGCGCGAGGCGTTCCCCGAGCCGGTGGACATCGAACGAATGCTGCCGGACCTGATCGCCGCCTGCGCCGAATACCGCAGCAAAGGCGTGTTCAATTGCCTGCTCAGCGATGGCGACTGGCTGTTTTGCTTTTGCTCGACGAAATTGGCGCAGATTACCCGGCGTGCGCCGTTTGGCCCCGCGCGCCTGAAAGATGTCGACGTGATCGTCGATTTTCAGGCCGAAACCACACCCAACGATGTGGTGACGGTGATCGCCACCGAGCCTTTGACCGACAACGAAAACTGGACCCGCTACGAACCGGGCCAATGGAGCCTGTGGCGACGCGGTGAATGCGTCAGCCAGGGCATTACCGAGTAAGGATATCGACCATGTTGCTCAGTTACCTGCGGTTGGTGCTGTTTGCCATTGGCCTGTTGGTCGGCGTGCAAGTGCCGGGGTTCATCAACGATTACGCCAAGCGCGTCGAAGCCCACTTGATCGAGGCCCAGACCGGCCTGCGCGGGTTCGAGTCCACCGCGCAGCAGTTCTTCAACGGCGACCTGCAGGCGCTGGTCGCCCATTACCGCGCCAGCGATGACCCGGTGTTCCAGAGCGATGCCAACAGCCTGGGGGCCATGCTCGATCGGCAGGTGGCGCTGGACAAGCAATTCCAGGCGATGCAAGGCCCCTGGTACATCCGCGCGCTGCAAGTGGCCGTGGCTGCCGACCCGGATATCCGCCTGGAAACCTGGAATGGCTACAGCTACCAGATCCTGTTGACCCCCGAAGCTATGGGCTGGGGCCTCGGCGGGGCGATGCTGCTGTCGTTCGGCCTCGAATGCCTGTTCCGCCTGATCGACTGGGTAGTGCTGGGCGGCAAGCGCCTGCGCCAGAGCCGGCCGATCGAAGAGCGAGATCTGAAAGGCCTCTAACGGCCACCTTGATTCACTGTAGGCGCCCGGCTTGCGGCGATGCGGCTCACGCGACGCTGAGGTGCTATCGCCGGCAAGCCGGCTCCTGCAGGTTTGGGCGGGTCAGGCCAGCACCATGCGCTCCGCGCCCACTTCCTCGGCATACTGCGCCACCACCTTCTGGCACAGCCCGACAATCTCCTCGACCAATTCCACCCCCACACGCCACGACACCACCACCTGCAGATTCGGCAGTTGCTGCGCCATCGGCAGCATTACCAGTTCGCCGCGCGCGAGTTCCTCAGTGACCAGCACTGGCGGCAGTGCGCCAATGCCGAAGCCATCACGCAGCAACCGCGTGATCGCCGACACGGAATTCACACAGTTCATCCTCGGCGCGGCCACGCCATTGGCCTGCATCAGGCTGAGCACATCCTGGTGCGGGTGGGAGTTTTTCGAATAGGTGATGATGCGCTCCTGGGCCAGTTCGGCGAGGGACGCGTAGTCGCGGTTGTAGATCGATTGGCTGGCGACGATCCACGCCATGGGGTGGCTGGCCAGTTCCAGGCTGCGCACGGTTTCCAGGCGCAGCAGGTCGGTTTGCAGGATCAAATCCAGGAAGCCTTTTTGCAGCTGATCGCTGAGGTTCAGCGCCGTATCGGCGACCAACTCGATTTCTACCAGTGGGAAATGGTCCATCAACTCGGCGACCAGCGGGCTCAGCCACGTGTGGATCACCGTGTCCATCGCGCCGATGCGGATGCGCCCGACCTTGCTGCTGGTGGTCTCCAGGGACTGCTTCAGGCCTTGCATGGTCACCATCATCTGCTCGGCATAATCGAGCACCTTCAGGCCTTCCGGGGTCAGGCTCACGCCCCGTGAGTCACGCAGAAACAACTTCACGCCCAGCTCGCTTTCCAGCACCGCAATGCGGCTGGAGATCGAGGCCTGGGTGGTGAACAACTTCTCGGCGGTCAGCCGAAAGCTCTTGAGCTTGGCCACCCAGACGAAGGTTTCGAGGAACTTCAAATTCATGGGATCAACTTTTCTTATGCTTGGATCGGTTTTTATTAGTTGGACGCCGCACCGGGCCAGCGCCAAAAATCGAGTTATTCCACGATAAGCGTCGTTGGGGTGCCAGGACAAGTTGCGAGTTCTGTGTAAAAAATCCCACACTACAAAAAAACAAAGCCTACAGGAGCGACCACCGTGAGCCGCCTGCTACTGAATTGCGACATCGGCGAAAGCTTTGGCAACTGGACGATGGGTCTGGACGCCGAGGTCATGCCGTTCATCGATTGCGCCAACGTGGCCTGTGGCTTCCATGCCGGCGACCCGAGCATCATGCGCAAGACTGTCAGCCTGGCGCTCAAGCACGGTGTGCAAGTCGGCGCGCACCCGGCGTATCAGGACCTGCAAGGATTCGGTCGTCGCTCCATGGCCTACACGCCCGAAGAAATCCAGGACCTGCTGCATTACCAGATCGGCGCCCTCGACGGCATCTGCCGCGCCCAGGGCGGGCGGGTCAGCTACGTCAAGCCACACGGCGCGATGTACAACGACATGATGGCCAACCCGGTGCAACTGCGCGCGGTGATCCAGGCCGTGGCCGCCTATGGCGACCTGCCGCTGATGCTGCTGGCCACCCGCGACAACAGCGCGGCCCAGGCCCTGGGCGACGAATACGGGGTCATCCTGTGGTTCGAGGCCTTCGCCGACCGTGCCTACGACCCCAAGGGGCATCTGGTTTCGCGCCAATTGCCGGGTGCCGTGCACCATGATTCCGACACCATCGTCCAGCAGGCCCTGACCCTTTCCC
Organism: Pseudomonas sp. 13B_2.1_Bac1; assembly: GCF_025466155.1. NCBI lineage: Bacteria > Pseudomonadati > Pseudomonadota > Gammaproteobacteria > Pseudomonadales > Pseudomonadaceae > Pseudomonas > Pseudomonas sp. 13B_2.1_Bac1. The sequence goes on from NZ_JANLOH010000085.1 coordinate 29,070, forward strand.
GTGGCGAGGCCCTGACGGCCAGCGATGGCAGCCCACTGGTATTGCGGGCCAACACCCTGTGCGTGCATGGCGACAACGCCAGCTCGGTCGCCGCCGTGCAGCGCATTCGCGAGGCATTGAAGCCAGCATGAAGCCACGCATTGAAGTGGTGGCCATCGACGCGCTGATGGTGCGTCTGTTTGACGTGATTGCCGAAGCCAACATGCCGTGGATGCTCGCCGCCACCCAGCGCTTGCGCAGCGGTTTCGGGTCCGCGCTGGTCGACCTGGTGCCGTCCTACACCACGTTGATGGTGCATTACGACCTCACCGCGTTGAGCCCGTCCCAGGCCCGCGCGTTGATCGACGAAGCCCTGACTGACCTGCAACCCCAGGCCCAGGGCGGCGGCCAGTGCCATGTGCTGCCGGTGTGGTACGACCCGAGCGTCGGCCCTGAACTGACGTTGCTCGCCCAGCGCAGTGGCCTGGCGGTCGATGAAGTGATCCGTCGTCACAGTGCCCACCAATACCAGGTATTCGCCCTTGGCTTCGCCCCCGGTTTTGCCTTTATGGGGCTGGTCGACGAAATCCTCGCCACGCCACGCCTGAGTACCCCGCGCAAACGCGTGGCGGCCGGCAGCGTCGGCATCGCCGAGCGGCAAACGGCCGCCTACCCGGTGGTGTCTCCCGGCGGCTGGAACCTGATCGGCCGCACCCCGGCCAAGCTGTTCGACCGCGAACGCGACGGCTACAGCCTGATGCAACCCGGTGATACGGTGCGTTTTGAAGCCGTCGATCACGCGGAATTTATCCACCTGGGTGGCGATGACACGCCGTTGGAGGCGCAGGCATGAGCCGCTTGTTGATCGAGGCCAGCACGCCGCTGTGTCTGTTGCAGGACGCCGGCCGCTTTGGCGTGCGCCACCTGGGCGTGACCCAGGGCGGCGCGCTGGACTGGGTGTCGATGTCCTGGGCCAATTGGCTGCTGGGCAATGCGCTGGATGCGCCGGTGGTGGAAATCACCCTCGGCGGTTTTACCGTGCAGGCCGAGGAGTATTGCCTGCTGGCCTTGGCCGGTGCGGACCTGGGTGCGTACATCGACGAACGCGCCATCAGCCCCGGCCGCAGTTTCATCCTGCAAAAGGGCCAGCGCCTGCGCTTTACCCAGCCTTTCAGCGGGGCCAGGGCCTACCTGGCGGCGCCGGGCGGCTTTGATGCGCCGCAGGTGCTGGGCAGTTGTGCCACGGTGGTGCGTGAGGAGTTGGGCGGGCTGGATGGCTTCGGCAGGGCGTTGGTCGAAGGCGCGCGGTTGAGCTATTCCGGGACCGGCGGTGCGATGAAAGTGCTGAGCGATTCAGTCCTGCCCGCCAAGGGGCCACTGGACGTGATCGTCGGTGCACAGATCGGCCAGTTCAGCGGCCAGAGCCTGTTCGATGCCTTCAATACCGAATGGGCGCTGGACAGCCGCGCCGACCGCATGGGCATGCGCCTGTTGGGCACGCCGTTGCAGTACCAGGGGCCGTCATTGATTTCCGAAGGGATTCCGTTGGGGGCCATCCAGGTGCCACCGGATGGGCAGCCGATTGTGTTGCTCAATGACCGGCAGACCATTGGCGGGTATCCACGCCTGGGCGCGTTGACGCCGTTGGCGCTGGCGCGACTGGCGCAGTGCCTGCCGGGGGAAAAGCTCAGGTTGGCGCCGTTGGTGCAGGAGACGGCGCATCGGCAACACGTCGACTTCCTGCAGCGTTTTCGCTGAACCCTGTGGGAGCCCGGCTTGCCGGCGATGGCGGCCGCTTGCTCAGCGCAAGACTCAAGGGCCTCATCGCCGGCAAGCCGGGCTCCTACGAGAGGTTTATTTGGACAGGAAGCGCATGCCTTCTTCCAGCCCGCGCAGCGTCAGCGGGTACATCTGGTCTTCGACCAACTCGCGCACAATCCCCGTCGAGGCGGTATAGCCCCAGGTGTCTTTCGGGTACGGGTTTATCCAGATCAGCTTCTTGTACTTGGCCATGAAGCGCTGCATCCACACATACCCTGGCTCTTCATTCCAATGCTCGACGCTGCCGCCGGCCTGGGTGATCTCATACGGGGCCATCGACGCGTCGCCGATAAAGATCACTTTGTAGTCGGCGCCGTACTTGTGCAGCAGGTCTTGGGTGGAAGTGCGCTCCGAGGTGCGGCGCTGGTTGTTCTTCCAGACCGACTCGTACACGAAGTTGTGGAAGTAGAAGTACTCCAGGTGCTTGAACTCGGTCTTGCATGCCGAGAACAGTTCCTCGCAGATTTTCACATGGGCATCCATCGAGCCGCCGATGTCGAACAGCAACAACAGCTTGATGGTGTTGCGCCGCTCCGGGCGCATCTGGATGTTCAGCAGCCCGGCGTCGCGGGCGGTGTGGTCGATGGTGCCGTCGATATCCAGCTCTTCGGCCGCACCCTGGCGCGCGAATTTGCGCAGGCGGCGCAGGGCGATCTTGATGTTGCGCGTGCCCAGTTCCACCTGGTCGTCGAGGTTCTTGTACTCGCGCTGGTCCCAGACCTTGACGGCCTTGCCCTGGCGTTTGCCGGCGTCGCCGACGCGAATGCCTTCCGGGTTGTAGCCGCCGGAGCCGAACGGGCTGGTACCGCCGGTGCCGATCCACTTATTGCCGCCGGCGTGGCGTTCCTTCTGTTCTTCCAGGCGTTGCTTGAACGCCTCGATCAGCTTGTCGAGGCCGCCGAGAGATTGGATCTGTGCGCGTTCCTCGTCGCTCAGCGAGCGTTCGAATTCCTTGCGCAGCCAGTCTTCGGGGATCAGCGCCTGCAGATGGTCGTCGAGCTTTTCGAGGCCGTTGAAGTAGGCGCCGAAGGCTCGGTCGAACTTGTCGAAATGCCGTTCATCCTTGACCAGGATCGCGCGGGCCAAGTAGTAGAACTCGTCCATGTCGGCGAAGGTCACGCGCTGTTTCAGCGCGTTGATCAGGTCGAGCAGCTCGCGCACCGAGACCGGCACCTTGGCTGCGCGCATTTCATTGAACAGGTTGAGCAACATTATCGATTACCGCGACGGCTCATGAATGCCAGACGTTCAAGCAGTTGCACGTCTTGCTCGTTCTTCACCAAGGCACCGGCCAGCGGCGGGATCGCCTTGGTGGGGTCGCGCTCGCGCAGCACCGCTTCGCCGATATTGTCGGCCATCAGCAGCTTGAGCCAGTCCACCAGTTCGGAGGTGGAAGGTTTCTTCTTCAGGCCCGGCACTTTGCGCACATCGAAGAACACGTCCAGCGCTTCGCTGACGAGGTCCTTCTTGATGTCGGGGTAGTGCACATCGACGATCTTTTGCAGGGTGGTGCGGTCGGGGAAGGCGATGTAGTGGAAGAAGCAGCGGCGCAGGAACGCGTCCGGCAGCTCTTTTTCATTGTTGGAGGTAATGATGATGATCGGGCGTTTCTTCGCCTTGATGGTCTCGTCGATTTCGTAGACGTAGAACTCCATCTTGTCGAGTTCCTGCAACAGGTCGTTGGGGAACTCGATGTCGGCCTTGTCGATTTCATCGATCAGCAGGATCACGCGCTCTTCGGACTCGAACGCCTCCCACAGCTTGCCCTTCTTCAGGTAGTTGCGCACGTCGTGCACCTTGTCCACGCCCAGTTGCGAGTCGCGCAGGCGGCTGACCGCGTCGTACTCGTACAGGCCCTGGTGGGCCTTGGTGGTGGACTTGATGTGCCAGGTGATCAGCTTGGCACCGAAGGATTCGGCCAGTTGCTCGGCAAGCATGGTCTTGCCGGTGCCGGGCTCACCCTTGACCAGCAGCGGACGCTCCAGGGTAATGGCAGCGTTGACGGCCAGTTTCAGGTCATCGGTGGCAACGTAGGCCTGGGTGCCTTCGAACTTCATCGGTCATTCCTCGAATTCATCAATGCCCGGACTATACCGCGCGGCCCCGGCGACTGTGAACGCAGACGGGTTATTCAGTCTCTGAATGGCCGGTCAGGCTCAATCCGCCGATGGCTTGGGTTGTTCATAGCGTGCGTTGAATGCCTGGATGAAGCCATTGCGCAAAATCGCCAAAAACGCGGAGAACGCGCTGACATTCTGCTGATGCACGCTGCCACTCAGCTCCACGCGGGTGGCGAACTGGTTCTTGGCCTGGTTCTTCAGCACCGTCTCGCTGGCGCCGACCACGGCCTCCCAGATCGAGCGGAAGATGTTCTTGTCCTTGTTTTCGACGTCCTGTTGCCAATCGAAGACTTCCACATTGCGCAGCAGCGGCTTGATGTAGCCGGTCAACTGGCCTTTTTCCGCCTGGGCCTCGATCACCACATCACCGGAACCGGCCTTGAAGTCGAACTTGCCGTACGCCGATGCGAAATCATTCATGCGGCGCAGCTGCAGGTCCCTGGCGCGAAAGCGGAATTCGAAGTCTTCGAAGTTGCTCAGCGGGTCAAACGTGGCAGTCGCTTCCAGGGGCGCCTGGCCTTGCAGCAGGGCCTTGCCGTCGAAGCGGGCGTCACGCTTGCCTTTGACGTCGACCACGTTGGTGAGGTTATAGAAGCTGGCGTTGACCGACGTGGCGTTGATGTTCACCGGCGGTTTGGAGCTGAAGTTGTGGAAGGCGATCTTGCCGTCCTGGATGCGCACTTCGTTGAGGGTGATCGGCAGCAGTTTGCTCAACTGCGCGCGCCAGTCGGTGCCTTTACCGGTCTGGGACGCCTGCTTGTTGGCCCCGCCATCGACGAAGTTGACCTCGGGGTTGACGAACTGCACCTCAGCCACCACCGCATGGTCGTACCACAGCGAATGCCAGCTCACCGCCAGGTCGATCAACGGCGCCTTGACGAACGGTACCGGCACCTTGCCGTCGACCTTGACGATCTGCAGGCCGTTGATCCTGTACGCGCCGCGCCACAGGGCCACGTCCACGTCGGTGACCTGGCCACGGTAGTCGCCCATGTCGGCGAGTTTGTCATTCAAGTAGTTGCGCACCAGGTAGGGCAGGGCCAGGTCGATGGCAACCAGCACCACCACCAGGGCGGCGAAGGTCCAGAGTGGCCAACTGTAGCGACGTCTCATGGTCAGGTTCTCCAACGGTATAGGCGATGGACCGCCCGGGTGGGCGCAACGTTCCTCTGACTGGACGCCTTGGTGGACGAGGCATACCCTTGTGACCTTCTTGAAATTGCCTTAAGGACCCGTCATGAGCCGCATCTTTGCAGACAACGCGCACTCCATCGGTAACACGCCCCTGGTCCAGATCAACCGCATCGCCCCGCGTGGCGTGACCATCCTGGCCAAGATCGAAGGGCGTAACCCGGGTTACTCGGTGAAGTGCCGCATTGGCGCAAACATGATCTGGGACGCCGAAAGCACCGGCAAACTCAAGCCGGGCATGACCATCGTCGAACCTACCTCCGGCAACACCGGTATCGGCCTGGCGTTCGTGGCCGCTGCCCGTGGCTACAAGCTGCTGCTGACCATGCCTGCGTCGATGAGTATCGAGCGCCGCAAGGTGCTCAAGGCCCTCGGCGCCGAGCTGGTGCTGACCGAGCCGGCCAAGGGCATGCCAGGGGCCATCGCCAAAGCCGCTGAGATCGTCGCCAGCGACCCGGCCCAGTACTTCATGCCAGGCCAGTTCGAAAACCCGGCCAACCCGGCCATCCACGAGAAAACCACCGGCCCGGAAATCTGGAATGACACCGATGGCGCCGTCGACGTGCTGGTCGCGGGCGTGGGCACCGGCGGCACGATCACCGGGGTGTCGCGCTATATCAAGAACACCGCGGGCAAGCCGATTCTATCGGTGGCCGTAGAGCCGCTTGTGTCGCCGGTGATCACCCAGGCCCTGGCCGGTGAAGAGATCAAGCCGAGTTCGCACAAGATCCAGGGCATTGGCGCCGGTTTTGTGCCGAAGAACCTGGATCTGTCGATGGTCGACCGCGTGGAACTGGTGACCGACGAAGAGTCCAAGGCCATGGCCCTGCGCCTGATGCAGGAAGAAGGCATCCTCTGCGGAATCTCCTGCGGGGCGGCGATGGCCGTGGCCGTGCGTCTGGCGGAGAAGCCGGAAATGCAGGGCAAGACTATCGTTGTCATTTTGCCGGACTCCGGTGAGCGCTACCTGTCGAGCATGCTGTTCAGCGATTTGTTTACCGAGCAGGAAAACCAGGCCTGATGATTGTTTTGTGGTGAGCGGGCTTGATGTTTTGTCGTGGGCAGGTTTGATGGGGTAAGTAGGCGTATTGTTGATTTGTCGTGAGCGCGCTTTCCGCTTCCTGTGGTGAGCGGGCTTGCCCCGCGTTGGGCTGCGAAGCGGCCCCAATCAATCCAGCGGGTTTTTGCAGGGAGGAACGCGGTGAATGGTTTCAGGGCCGCTTCGCGCCCCAACGCGGGGCAAGCCCGCTCGCCACAACAAGCCCGCTAGCCATATAAGTCCTAGCCACAACAGGTTCGGCCACCACAACAAGCCCAGTCACCATATGAGATCCGCTTGCCCCACCCGCGTTACTTGCAATGTTTGATTTGTGTCAGCCGGTCAGCTCGGGCCTTCTGCATAATGGCCCAACTGTTTATCATGGCCGGCTGCTACGTCTGCTGTTGGCCAGGCGCTTATTTTCAGGAGTTGCTGCATGACCTTTTCTTTGGCCGCCAAACTGTCGGTGCTGGCGTTGTTTATCGGCAGCACGCTGTATGTGCACCTGCGCGGCAAGGCCCGTTTGCCGATGTTGCGCCAGTTCGTCAATCATTCGGCGCTGTTCGCCCCGTATAACGCCTTGATGTACCTGTTCTCCGCCGTGCCGTCCAAACCTTACCTGGACCGCAGCAAATTCCCGGAACTGGATGTGCTCAAGGACAACTGGGAAGTGATCCGCGAAGAGGCCATGCACCTGTTCGACGAGGGGTACATCCGCGCCGCCGAAAAGAACAACGACGCCGGGTTCGGTTCGTTCTTCAAGAAGGGCTGGAAGCGTTTCTACCTCAAGTGGTACGACAAACCCCTGCCATCGGCCGAGGCGCTGTGCCCGAAAACCGTGGCGCTGGTGAGCAGCATCCCCAACGTCAAGGGCGCGATGTTCGCGCTGTTGCCAGGCGGCAGCCACCTCAACCCGCACCGCGACCCGTTTGCCGGTTCGCTGCGCTATCACCTGGGCCTGTCCACGCCGAACTCCGACGACTGCCGCATCTTCGTCGATGGCCAGGTGTACGCCTGGCGCGACGGTGAAGACGTGATGTTCGACGAAACGTATGTGCACTGGGTGAAGAACGAGACCGAAAAGACCCGCGTCATCCTGTTCTGCGACATCGAGCGCCCCTTGAGCAACCGCCTGATGACCCGCGTCAACCGCTGGGTCAGCAAGCAACTGGGCCGCGCCACTGCGCCGCAGAACCTCGACGACGAGCGCGTCGGCGGCATCAACCAGGCGTATGCCTGGAGCAAGACCTTCAGCGACAAGTTCAGCGGTGTGGTCAAGCAGTGGAAGCGCAAGCATCCCAAGGCCTACCGCATTGCACGGCCGGTGCTGGCGGTAGTGGTGCTGGTGCTGTTGTGGAAGTGGTTGTTCGGCTGATCTCAAATGCGCTCGAAACTGTGGGAGCGGGCTTGCCCGCGAATGCGGAGTGTCAGTCGATACATTCTTGACTGATCCACCGCATTCGCGAGCAAGCCCGCTCCCACAGTTGGTTTTGCAGGGTTGTTTAAGAGGCGATCAATTGGCGAAGCACGTAGTGCAGGATGCCCCCCGCCTTGAAGTACTCCACCTCATTCAGCGTATCGATCCGGCACAGCACCTCGACCTTCTCGCTGCTGCCATCTTCCCGGGTAATCACCAGGGTCAGGTTCATGCGCGGCTCAATCTCGGCGTCCGTCAGGCCGAGGATGTCGATCTTCTCCTTGCCGGTCAGCTTGAGTGACTTACGGTTCTGATCCAGCTTGAACTGCAGCGGCAGCACGCCCATGCCCACCAGGTTGGAGCGGTGGATGCGCTCGAAGCTCTCGGCGATCACCGCCTTGACGCCCAACAGGTTGGTGCCCTTGGCCGCCCAGTCGCGGCTGGAGCCGGTGCCGTATTCCTGGCCGGCGATCACCACCAGCGGGGTGCCCGCTGCCTGGTATTTCATCGAGGCATCGTAGATCGGCATTTTCTCGCCGGTAGGGATGTACAGCGTATTGCCGCCTTCCTCGCCGCCGAGCATTTCATTGCGGATCCGGATGTTGGCGAACGTGCCGCGCATCATCACTTCATGGTTGCCCCGGCGTGAGCCGTAGGAGTTGAAGTCACGCGGTTCCACGCCCTGCTCGCGCAGGTAGCGGCCGGCAGGGCTGTCGGTCTTGATGTTGCCGGCGGGGGAGATGTGGTCGGTGGTCACCGAATCACCGAGCAGGGCCAGCACGTTGGCGCCCTTGACGTCCTTGATCACCGGCAGCGGGCCGGCAATGTCGTCGAAGAACGGTGGGTGCTGGATGTAGGTGGAATCCTCCTGCCACACATACGTTGCCGCCTGCGGCACTTCGATCGCTTGCCACTGTTCGTCGCCGGCGAATACTTCGGCGTATTCCTTATGGAACATACTCGTGCTGACCTGCGCTACCGCGTCGGCGATTTCCTGGCTGCTGGGCCAGATGTCCTTGAGGTACACCGGCTTGCCGTCCTGATCGTTACCCAGTGGTTCGCTGCTGATATCGATGCGCACGGTGCCGGCCAGTGCGTAAGCAACTACCAGCGGTGGCGAGGCCAACCAGTTGGTTTTCACCAGCGGATGAACGCGGCCCTCGAAGTTGCGGTTGCCGGACAGCACCGAAGCGACGGCCAGGTCGGCTTTCTGGATGGCTTTTTCGATCGGCTCGGGCAAGGGGCCGGAGTTGCCGATACAGGTGGTGCAGCCGTAGCCGACCAGGTCGAAGCCCAGCTTGTCGAGGTAGTGGGTCAGGCCGGCTGCCTTGTAGTAGTCGGTGACCACCTTGGAGCCCGGCGCCAGCGAGGTTTTCACCCAGGGTTTGCGCGTCAGGCCCTTTTCCACGGCCTTTTTCGCCACCAGGCCGGCGGCCATCATCACGCTGGGGTTGGAGGTGTTGGTGCAGGAGGTAATCGCGGCGATCACCACCGCGCCGTTTTTCAGGCGGTAGGTCTGGCCGTCGTATTCGTAGTCGGTTTCGCCGACGAGGTCGGCATTGCCCACGGCGACACCGCCGCCGCCTTCACTTTCCAGGCGGCCTTCTTCCTTGTTGGTCGGTTTGAATTGCAAGTCGAGGAAGTCGCTGAAGGCCTGGCCGACATTCGGCAGTGACACACGGTCCTGCGGGCGTTTCGGCCCGGCCAGGCTGGCTTCGACGCTGCCCATGTCCAGCGCCAGGCTGTCGGTGAACACCGGCTCCTGGCCAGCGTTGCGCCACAGGCCCTGGGCCTTGGTGTAGGCCTCGACCAGCTTGACGGTTTCTGCCGGACGACCGGACAGGCGCAGGTAATCCAGCGTCACCTCGTCCACCGGGAAAAAGCCGCAGGTGGCGCCGTATTCCGGGGCCATGTTGGCGATGGTCGCGCGGTCAGCCAGCGGCAGGTCGGCCAGGCCGTCGCCGTAGAACTCGACGAACTTACCCACCACGCCTTTCTTGCGCAGCATCTGGGTGACGGTCAGCACCAGGTCGGTGGCAGTAATACCTTCTTTCAATTTACCGGTGAGCTTGAAGCCGATCACTTCCGGGATCAGCATCGACACGGGCTGGCCGAGCATCGCCGCTTCCGCCTCGATACCGCCCACGCCCCAGCCGAGCACGCCCAGGCCGTTGATCATGGTGGTGTGCGAGTCGGTGCCCACCAGGGTGTCGGGGAACGCATAGGTGCGGTCGTCCTCATCTTTGGTCCACACGGTGCGGCCGAGGTATTCGAGGTTGACCTGGTGACAGATACCGGTGCCAGGCGGCACCACGCTGAAGTTGTCGAAGGCGCTCTGGCCCCAGCGCAGGAAGGCGTAGCGTTCGCCATTGCGCTGCATCTCGATGTCGACGTTCTGCTCGAACGCGCTGGTGGTGCCGAACTTGTCGACCATCACCGAGTGGTCGATGACCAGGTCCACGGGCGACAGCGGGTTGATGCGCTGCGGGTCGCCACCGGCCTTGGCCACGGCGGCGCGCATGGCGGCCAGGTCGACTACGGCGGGGACCCCGGTAAAGTCTTGCATCAATACTCGGGCGGGGCGGTACTGGATCTCGCGATCGGACTTGCGCTCTTTGAGCCAGGCGGCGATGGCCTTCAGGTCGGCGCCGGTGACGGTCTTGTCGTCTTCCCAGCGCAGCAGGTTTTCCAGCAGCACTTTGAGGGACATCGGCAACTTATCCAGGTCACCCAAGCTCTTGGCGGCTTCGGGCAGGCTGAAATAGTGGTAGGTTTTTGCGTCGATCTGCAGGGTCTTAAGGGTTCTCAGGCTATCAAGGGATGACATTACATGACTCCTTATGGTCCGCACGGCTACGGACCTGACGGGACGAACAGAGCTTTCAAACTAGCCCTGTTTTCAGTAGCTGGCTAATTACTGGACTCTATGGACAGAACCAAGGTTCCGAACTCGGCTATCATGCGCGCGTTTTCATGACAGGCCTTGCGCTACAGCAAGCGTGTTACCAGGAGAGTTGATGAACACCCTTTTTATGCACTGCCGCCCGGGTTTTGAAGGCGAAGTCTGTTCCGAGATCGCGGAACACGCCGCGCGCCTGAACGTTTCCGGCTACGCCAAGGCCAAGACCGGCAGCGCCTGCGCCGAATTTGTCTGCACCGAAGAAGACGGCGCCCAGCGCCTGATGCACGGCCAGCGCTTTGCCGAGCTGATCTTCCCGCGGCAGTGGGCGCGCGGGGTGTTCATCGACCTGCCGGAAACCGACCGCATCAGCGTGATCCTCACCCACCTGCGCGAGTTTCCGGTGTGTGGCAGCCTGTGGCTGGAGATGGTCGACACCAATGACGGCAAGGAACTCTCCAACTTCTGCAAGAAATTCGAAGTGCACCTGCGCAAAGCCCTGCTCAACGCCGGCAAGCTGGTGGACGACCCGAGCAAGCCGCGCCTGTTGCTGACCTTCAAGAGTGGTCGCGAAGTGTTCATGGGCCTGGCCGAGTCGAACAACTCGGCAATGTGGCCGATGGGCATCCCGCGCCTCAAGTTTCCGCGTGAAGCACCCAGCCGCTCGACCCTGAAGCTGGAAGAGGCTTGGCACCACTTCATCCCTCGCGACCAGTGGGATGAACGCCTGCACGGCGACATGACCGGCGTCGACCTCGGCGCAGCGCCGGGCGGCTGGACCTGGCAACTGGTCAATCGTGGCATGCTGGTGACCGCCATCGACAACGGCCCGATGGCCGAAAGCCTGATGGACACCGGCCTGGTGCAGCACTTGATGGCTGACGGCTTCACCTTCGTGCCCAAGCAGCCGGTGGACTGGATGGTCTGCGACATCGTCGAAAAGCCGGCGCGTAACGCAGCCCTGCTGGAAACCTGGATCGGTGAAGGGCATTGTCGCGAGGCGGTGGTCAACCTGAAGTTGCCGATGAAGCAGCGCTACGCCGAAGTGAAGCGTTTGCTGGAGCGCATCGAAGACGGCTTCAAGGCGCGTGGCATCCGCGTGGAGATTGGCTGCAAGCAGCTGTACCACGACCGCGAGGAAGTGACGTGCCACCTGCGTCGGTTGGTCGATGTAAAGAAATCTAAAGGCCGCTGAGATCAAAGGCAGGCGCTGGCTTGCCGGCGAAAGCGGTATAACGGTCGAAATTTATGTTGAATGTGCCCCGTCATCGCGGGCAAGCCCGCTCCCAGAGTGGAGCAGGCTGGATTTAGGAGTAAGTGATGAATCAGTCTGTTGATTTGCCTGTCGACGCGACCTTGGACGCCACCGGCCTCAACTGCCCGGAGCCGGTGATGATGCTGCACCAGCACATCCGCGACCTGCCGGCCGGCGGCTTGCTCAAGGTCATCGCGACCGACCCGTCGACGCGTCGCGATATCCCCAAGTTCTGCGTGTTCCTCGATCACGAACTGGTGGATCAGCAGGAGCAGGCCGGCACTTACCTGTACTGGATCCGCAAGAAGGCCGATTAACCCCGCGCCTTGTCCAGGCGAATGCGCCGGCGTGCACTGCGCGCCAGGCGCACCAGCAACATCCCCGCCGCACAGCTCAGGCCGACGATCAGCCCCTGCCACAAGCCGCTCGGGCCGCTGGGCTCGCCGAGCCAGTTGGTCAGGCCCAGCGCATACCCCACCGGCAGCCCCACGCCCCAATAGGCAAACAGCGTCAGCACCATGGTCACGCGGGTGTCCTGGTAACCCCGCAGGGCGCCGGCGGCGGTGACCTGGATCGAATCCGAGAACTGGAACAGCGCCGAGAACACGATCAGCGTCGAAGCCAGGTGGATCACGATCGGGTCCGGGGTGTAGATCGTCGCGATCTGCTCGCGGAACACCAGCATCAGGCTGCAGGACAGGCAGGCATACGCCAGCGCGGTGCCCATCCCGACCCCGGCGGCGAAGCGCGCTTCACGCGGCTCGCCGCGCCCCAGGGCCTGGCCGACGCGCACGGTGACGGCCATGCTCAGGGAGTAAGGGATCATGAACACCAGGGAGCTGACGTTCAGGGCGATCTGGTGCCCGGACACCACCGTGGCGCCGAGGCTGCCGATCAGCAGCGCGATCACCGCAAAGATGCTCGATTCGGCGAAGATCGCGATACCGATCGGCAGGCCGATCCCCAGTACGCGCTTGATCACCGCCCACTGCGGCCAGTCAAAGCGCGTGAACAGCTCACTGCTCTGGTAGGCCGGGCCCCAGCGGGTCCAAACGGCCAGGCCGAGCATCATCACCCACATCGCAATCGCCGTGGCCCAGCCGCAGCCCACGCCGCCCATGGCGGGCACGCCGAGGTGGCCGTAGATGAAGATGTAGTTCAGTGGAATGTTCAGCGCCAGCCCGCACAGGCCCATGACCATGCTCGGTCGCGTGCGGCCCAGGCCATCGCTGAAACAGCGCAGCACGTAATACAGCGCAATGGCCGGCATGCCGGCGGCGATGCCGTGCAGGTAGCCCATGGAGGGCTTGATCAGGTCGGGCTCGACCTTCATCGCGTGCAGGATCGGTTCGGCGCAGAGCAGCAACAGGGCCGCGCTGATGCCGACCACCACCGCCAGCCACAGCGATTGGCGCACCAGCGGGCCGATCTCGCTGAACTGCCCGGCCCCGTAGCGCTGGGCCACTTTCGGCGTGGTTGCCAGAAGCGTACCGGTCATCAGCAGGTACACCGGGATCCAGATCGAGTTGCCCAGACCCACTGCCGCCAGGTCCTGGGGGCTGACGCGCCCGGCCATCACCGCGTCGACAAAACTCATCGCGGTGGTGGCCAGTTGGCCGATCATGATCGGCAGGGCCAGCGTCAGCAGGCCGCGCACTTCCCGGCTGATGCGGGCGGGGCGGGTAAGGGGAGCGGTGGCAGTGTTCACGTACAAATGTCCAGTCGAGCAGCGCAAGGACGGCGGATTCTACGCCTTGACGCAACGGTCAGGAAAAAACCTGTGTTAGCGATTTGTAAGCGACGGCTGTGATGCCTGTACACTGCTGATCCGCCAAAGGAGCCTGCCATGTTGATTGTTGCCGACGAAAATATCCCGCTGCTCGATGCATTCTTCGAAGGGTTTGGCGAGATTCGCCGCGTGCCCGGCCGTTCCATCGACCGCGCCACGGTCGAGCAGGCCGACGTGCTGCTGGTGCGCTCGGTGACCAACGTCAACCGTGCGCTGCTGGAAGGCAGCAACGTGCGCTTTGTCGGCACCTGCACCATCGGCACCGACCACCTGGACCTGGAGTATTTCCGGCAGGCGGGCATCCAGTGGTCCAGCGCGCCGGGCTGCAACGCGCGCGGCGTGGTCGATTACGTACTGGGCAGCCTGCAGACGCTGGCCGAGATCGAAGGCGTCGACCTTAACCAGCGAACCTACGGTGTGGTCGGCGCCGGTGAAGTGGGCGGGCGGTTGGTCAAGGTACTCAAGGGCCTGGGCTGGAACGTGCAGGTGTGCGACCCGCCACGCCAGATTGCCGAAGACGGCGATTACCTCAGCCTGGAGCAGATTATCGAGCAGTGCGACGTGATCAGCCTGCACACGCCGCTGACCAAGTCCGGCAATGGCTCCACCTGGCATCTGTTCGACCGCCAGCGCCTCGAGCAGCTTAAACCGGGCACCTGGCTGATCAACGCCAGCCGCGGCCCGGTGGTCGACAATGCCGCCCTGCGCGAAGTCCTGCTGGCGCGCGAAGACCTGCAAGCGGTGCTGGATGTGTGGGAAGGCGAGCCGGAAGTGGACGTCGATCTGGCCGACCTGTGCGTGCTGGCCACCCCACACATTGCCGGCTACAGCCTGGATGGCCGGCAGCGCGGCACGGCGCAGATCTACCAGGCGTTCTGTGCCTACCTGGGCCAGGAACCGGTGATTCAGTTGAACGACCTGCTGCCAGCGCCCTGGCTGGCCGAGGTGCATTTGAACGCGTCCACCGATCCGGCCTGGGCCCTGGCCACCTTGTGCCGCAGCGTGTACGACCCGCGCCGTGATGATGCGGATTTCCGCCGTAGCCTGGTGGGCACCGTGGAAGAACAGCGCAAGGCGTTCGACCTGTTGCGCAAGGGCTACCCGGCGCGCCGCGAGATTGACGCGCTGAAGGTGCGTATCAATGGGGAATCTGCCGTGCTCTCGGCTATGGTCTCGGCCCTCGGCGCAGAATTGCTCTGACCTCGACTCCCGGGTCGCTGCTATAGGGTGGCGGGTATAAAAAAACCGGCCACCTGGGCCGGTTCTAAAAGAGCGTGGGCGCTTCAGCCTTGCTGGGCAGGCTTGACCAGTCGTTGTTCCAGCTCGCTGCAGGCTTGCTGGATCATCTCTTCGGTAATCTGCACTTCGCGGCCCGTGGCGTCGATGTACGAGCAAGGCAACTGTTGCGGTTGGCGGATCACTTCAATTTTGGCGTCGCTGCTGTTTTGCAAGGTCATGGCCTGTCTCCTCATCAGGTTGTGTACCTACTCTGAACCCCCCGCGTGACCAAGCTGTTACAACTCCTTGCACAGTCAGCGGTTCGAACACCCAGTCCACCAGAAACCACTGTGGATTTCCAGCCGGGCGTTAGACCGATAGCCTCTAGGGGCCAGCATCGGCGGGCATAATTAACCTGACTCATTGTTATTCGCGCAAGTTCCCCCCATGTAAGGACGCAGGTACCAACCCTTTCCGATCAGGTGATGCCCTCCATGTTCTCCGTCCGTCAACGCCGTGCAATTCGCCTGGCCAGCCGCTTCATCGCGCCGTACCGCTGGCAGGCCCTCGGTGCCCTGTTAGCGCTGATCGTTACCGCCGGCATCACCTTGTCGATGGGGCAGGGCATTCGCCTGCTGGTGGACCAGGGCTTCATGACCCAGTCGCCGCACCTGCTCAACCAATCCATCGGCCTGTTCATGGTGCTGGTAGTGGGCCTGGCGGTGGGCACCTTTGCGCGGTTTTACCTGGTGTCGTGGATCGGCGAGCGGGTAGTGGCTGACATTCGTCGCCAGGTGTTCAACCATTTGATCTACCTGCATCCCGGGTTCTACGAGAACAACCGCAGTTCGGAGATCCAGTCGCGCCTGACCACCGACACCACCTTGCTGCAATCGGTGATCGGCTCGTCGCTGTCGCTGTTCCTGCGCAATGCCTTGATGGTCATCGGCGGCATCGTGCTGCTGTTTGTCACCAACCCCAAGCTCACCAGCATCGTGGTGATCGCGCTGCCGCTGGTGCTGGCGCCGATCCTGATCTTTGGCCGCCGTGTGCGCAGCTTGTCGCGCCTGAGCCAGGACCGTATCGCCGATGTGGGCAGCTACGTGTCCGAGACTCTCGGCCAGATCAAGACGGTGCAAGCCTATAACCACCAGGTGCAGGATGAGCAGCGCTTTGCCGTCACGGTGGAGGAGGCGTTTACCACCGCGCGCAAACGCATCACCCAGCGCGCCTGGTTGATCACGCTGGTGATCATGCTGGTGCTCGGGGCCGTGGGCGTGATGCTCTGGGTCGGCGGCATGGACGTGATCAGCGGGCGCATTTCCGGCGGCGAACTGGCGGCATTTGTGTTCTACAGCCTGATCGTCGGCAGCGCCGTGGGCACCCTCAGCGAAGTGCTCGGTGAACTGCAACGTGCTGCGGGTGCCGCCGAGCGGATTGGCGAGTTGTTGCAGTCAAGCAACGAAATCCAGGCGCCGGCCAGCGGCAGTGTGCAGTTGCCCGAACGCGTCAGTGGCCGGATGGAGCTGCAGGACCTGCGGTTTTCCTACCCGTCACGGCCGGACAGTTACGCGATCGATGGGCTGAGTCTGACTATCAATCCCGGTGAAACCCTGGCGTTGGTAGGGCCTTCCGGCGCGGGCAAGTCGACGATTTTCGACCTGTTGCTGCGTTTCTACGATCCCCAGCATGGCCGCATCCTGCTCGACGGCCATCCACTGACCGAACTCGACCCCTTGGACCTGCGCCGGCATTTCGCGCTGGTCTCGCAGAGCCCGGCGCTGTTTTTCGGCAGCGTCGAAGAAAACATCCGCTACGGCAACCCGACCGCCACGCGCGAGCAGGTTGAAGCTGCCGCGCGCATCGCCCACGCCCACGACTTCATCCTACAAATGCCCGATGGCTACCAGACTCACTTGGGCGATGGCGGCATGGGCCTCTCCGGCGGCCAGCGCCAACGCCTGGCCATCGCCCGTGCGTTGCTGGTGGACGCCCCGATCCTGCTGCTCGACGAGGCCACCAGCGCCCTTGATGCGCAAAGTGAACACCTGATCCAGCAGGCCTTGCCGCAATTGATGCAGGGGCGCACCACGCTGGTGATCGCCCATCGCCTGGCAACGGTGAAACATGCGGACCGCATTGCAGTGATGGACCAGGGCAAGCTGGTGGCGGTGGGCACGCATCAGCAATTGATTGCGAACAATCCGCTGTATGCGCGGTTGGCGGCGTTGCAGTTCAATGATGGGATTGAGGTTGCGAAAAGCGAAGGCTAGCTGGGGGCAGGCGAGCAGGCTTGAATGTGGTGAGCAGGCGTGTTTGTGGTGAGCGGGCTTGTTTTGTGGTGAGCGGGCTTGCCCCGCGTTGGGCTGCGTAGCAGCCCTAAAACCTGTTGGCTCAGTCTTCCAGTTGCAGTGAGGGTGGCTTGGATGGGAGCGCTTCGCGCTCCAACGCGGGGCAAGCCCGCTCGCCACAACAAGCCAGGTCAATCCACAACAAGCCAGCTCAATCCACAACAGGCTCACTCACCACAACAAGCCAACTCAATCCACAATAAGCCAGCTCACGACAAACAAGCCTGCTCGCCACAGTAATCCGGCTGATCGCGGGGCTTTCTTCAGTGTGAATCACTGATCATCGAAATACCGCTCATGCCAATCTACCAGCGGCTGTGGCGAGTTGAGCTTTTGCCCGTAGATCACCGAATAAGACAGCACGTTCTGTACGTACTGGCGGGTTTCGTCGAATGGAATGCTTTCCACCCAAACGTCGAAACTCAGGTGGTCGGCACCTCGCAGCCATTGGCGCACGCGGCCGGGGCCGGCGTTGTAGGCGGCGGAGGCGAGCACGCGGTTGCCGTTGAACTGGCTGTGTACCTGGCTCAGGTACGCGGCGCCGAGCTGGATGTTCTTGTCCGGGTCCAGCACCTGGGCCGGTGAGGCCAGCGGGATGCTGAACTTGCGCGCGGTGTCCTTGGCGGTGCCGGGCATCAGTTGCATCAGGCCGCTGGCGCCGACGCCGGAGCGCGCGTCATCCATGAAGGCGCTTTCCTGGCGAGTAATGGCAAACACCCAGCTGGAATGCAGGCCACGCACCTTGGCTTCGCGCACCAGGGTGTCGCGGTGGGCCATCGGGAAGCGGATGTCCAGGTCGTCCCAGTACTGTGCCTGGCTGATGGTGCGAATCGCCGGGAAGTACCACTTCATGTCATAGGCCAGCTTGGCCTGGGCGACCATTTCGTCGCGGTTGAAGTGACGGCTGACGTGGTACCATTCGCGGCGCCCGTCGACCACCTGGCCACGTGCGTAGAACTCCAGCGCACGGCGCACGCCTGGGGTGTTTCGCACTTTGTTGACCAGCGCCTGGCTCATCAGCAGTGGTTTGTTCTTCAACTGATACGGGGCCTTGGAGCGATCCGCGGCGAGGAAGCCATAGAAATCGCGTTCCTGCGCGAGGTTCTTGTACAGCACCAGGGCTTGCGGGTTTTTCGGCTCGGCCAGTTCCAGGCTACGTGCCTGCCAGTAGCGCCAGCGGTTGGTGGTCGCCAGGTCCTGTGGGAGTTTGCGGGTCAGCTGGTAGGCATCTTCCCAGCGGGCCAGGCGCAACAGCAGGCGAAGACGCCATTCCGACACAGTGTTGTCGCGCAGCTCCGGGTCGTACTTGGTCATCACTTCAAGGGCGCGTGGGTCGAAACGCTTGGCCAGGGTCAGGCCGATCTCACGGGCGATTGCCACTTTTTCGTCACGGGAGAAGTGCATGCTGCTGGCATAACCGTCGAGCAAGGCCATGGCCTTGTCGGGATCCTGGCGCGCCAGGCGGCGAAGACCCAGCCCGACCGCGTCAGACATGGCCTCGTTGGCCGGCAGGAAACGTGACGGATCGCTGAGCATGTCGGGCTTTTGCGCCACGTCCACCATCAGGCGGCCCTGGGCGCCGAGGGTCGGCAGGGTTTTCACCAGGCTGTTGGCCAGCGCGTAGTTGCGGGCCTCGGCGGCCAGCTTGGCGCGGTCCCAGATCTTCTGTTCGGTGAGCTGGCCATCGGCGGCCCACTGGCCGAAGGTGGCGTCGCAGGCGGCCGGTTGGGATTTGCCGGTCATCCAGAGTTTTTCAGTGGTCTTGTACCCTTCGGCCTTCAGGTTATGGGTGAGCTGGTACTGGCCGTGGAGGCAGTCCAGCTCGACGAAATTGAGCTTGGGGTCGTAGTACTTTTCAAAGGTCTGCCAGTCGCCACGGTCGGCAAGCCAGCGCAACCAGCGCAGCTTCATCCAGTTGGCCTGGGGCAGGTCGCCGTTCTTGGCGAGGAATTGTTCGATTTCCTCGTTGCTGGCGCTTTTCAGGCGCGCGGTCAGTTCGTCGTAGGCAAGGTAGGGCGTCAGCGGATAATCGGCCAGCGCCTGGCTGTATTGCATGTACGGGCCGGTATCGCCCTTGGCCAGCGCACGTTTGGCTTCATCGTAATATTGACGTTGGGTGGTGAGGTCCACGGCCTGGGCAGATTGAACGGCGGTGGCGGAAAGAAGCAGACAAGACAAGAAATTGAAAAGGCGACTGCGCATGAGACGTCCGTGCAGAGAAATCACGACTAGCACCGGCACCGCCGACACTGATTGCCCCTAGCTTAGCCTTTTGCCCGACGCCTACGAAAGCTTTGCCGGCCGGTTCGTTCAAGTTCGCGGCAAATGTCCTGCTGAACGTGTCAGCTGGGAAAATGCTGGCCGCATCCCCTCCTCAAGTCAGGTAGAATGCGCGCCCAGTTTTTGGAGAAGCGTATGACCCTGCTCAAATTCAGCGATGTGTCCCTTGCTTTCGGCGCTATGCCGTTGTTGGACAAGGTGTCCTGGCAGATCGCCCGTGGTGAGCGGGTGTGCATCATCGGCCGCAATGGCACCGGCAAGTCCAGCATGATGAAGCTGGTCAAAGGCGACCAGAAGCCCGACGACGGCTCTGTCTGGCGCGCCCCTGGCCTCAAGATCGGCGAATTGCCGCAGGAATTGCCGGTGGCCGACGGACGGACAGTCTTCGACGTGGTTGCCGAAGGCCTGGACGGCGTGGGCGCATTGCTCGCCGAGTACCATCACCTGGCGCAGAACTGCGTCACCGAGGCAGACCTGGACAAGCTGATGCATGTCCAGCAAGACCTCGAGGCCCGTGACGGCTGGCGCTTGCAGCAACTGGTCGACAGCACCCTGAGCCGCCTGCAACTGCCGGCCGACAAGACCCTTGCCGAGTTGTCCGGCGGCTGGCGTCGCCGCGTGCTGCTGGCCCAGGCCCTGGTCTCCGAGCCGGACTTGCTGCTGCTCGACGAGCCAACCAACCACTTGGACATCGGCGCGATTGCCTGGCTGGAAGAAGCCCTCAAGGATTTCCAGGGCGCCGTGTTGTTCATCACGCACGACCGCTCCTTCCTGCAGAACCTGGCGACCCGCATTCTTGAGCTGGACCGTGGTGGCCTGATCGACTGGAACGGCGACTACGCCAGCTTCCTGGTGCACAAGGAGGCCGCCCTGGCCGCCGAAGAAACCGCCAACGCCTTGTTCGACAAGAAGCTGGCCCAGGAAGAAGTCTGGATTCGCCAGGGCATCAAGGCCCGCCGCACCCGTAACGAAGGCCGCGTACGTGCCCTCAAGGCCCTGCGCGTTGAGCGCAGCGAACGCCGCGAGCGCACCGGCAAGGCCAATATCCAGCTGGATACCGCCGATAAATCCGGCAAGCAGGTGATGGTGCTGGAGAACGTCAGCTTCCATCACCCGGACGGTCCGTTCCTGATCAAGGACTTCTCGATGGTCCTGCAGCGCGGCGACCGCATCGGCCTGTTGGGCGCCAACGGTACCGGCAAGACCACCTTGCTCAAGCTGATGCTCAGCGGCCTGCAACCGACCAGCGGCACCGTGGAAGAGGGCACGCGTATCGACGTGGCGTACTTCGACCAGTTGCGTCACCAGTTGGACCTGGAAAAAACCGTGATCGACAACGTCGCCGAAGGTCGCGACTTTATCGACATCGACGGCCAGAGCCGCCACGTGCTGAGCTACCTGGGCGACTTCCTGTTCAGCCCGCAACGTGCCCGTACACCGGTGAAGGCCTTGTCCGGTGGTGAGCGCGCACGCCTGCTGCTGGCCAAGCTGTTCAGCAAACCAGCCAACCTGCTGGTACTCGACGAACCGACCAACGACCTCGACGTGGAAACCCTCGAGCTGTTGGAAGAAGTGCTGCTGACCTTCAACGGCACTGTGCTGATGGTCAGCCACGACCGGGCATTCCTCGACAACGTGGTCACCAGCACCCTGGTCTTCGAGGGCGAAGGCAAGGTGCGTGAATACGTCGGTGGTTATCAGGACTGGCTGCGCCAGGGCGGCTCGCCGCGCCTGCTGGGCGTGACCGAGAGCAAGTCCGGCAAGGCCGACTTGACCTCCGCTGTGGTCGCGCCAGTGGCCGCTGCGGCACCCGTGCAGGAAACCGCTGCGCCGGCGGCCAAGAAGAAACTCAGCTACAAGCTGCAGCGCGAGCTGGAAGCCTTGCCGGGTGACATCGATGCCAAGGAGCAGCAGATTGCCGCCGTAGAAGCGGAAATGGCTGACGCGGGCTTCTACCTGCGTCCGGCAGCAGAGACGGCGAAGGTGATTGCTTCCCTGGAGACATTGAACCAGGAGCTGGAAGCGCTGGTTGAGCGTTGGGCCGAGCTGGATGCCTGATTGATTCGCGTGCATTAAAAAACCCGGTGTTCATTGAGTGAACACCGGGTTTTTTATATGAAGCACGATCCAAATGTGGGAGCGGGCTTGCTCGCGAAAGCGGTGTGTCAGTTACCAGATGCATCAACTGACAAAAAGCTTTCGCGAGCAAGCCCGCTCCCACATTTGATCTTCGTTAGGATTACGAGGCTTTGACCAGCTTCACCGCCAGCACATCACACGGCGCGCCGTGCAACACGTCGTTGGCGGTAGAACCGAGCAGCAACGCCAAGCCGTGGCGGCCATGGCTGCCGACCACGATCAGGTCGCAGCCCTGTTCCTTGGCGAGGTGGTGGATTTCCTGGCGCGGTTGGCCGTAAGTAAGGTGGGAGTTTTCCTTGGTCACTTCCGGGTATTTGATGATCAAGCGGTCCAGGCGCTCCTTGGCCTGGTCAAACTGCTGTTGCTGCAGCTGGGAAAGGTCCATGGGCACGTCACCGCCAAAGGCCATGGCCATCGGCTCGACGATATGCACCAGGGAGAGTTTGGCGTTGCTGGCGACCGCGAAGGCGCGGGCGCGCTTGATCACTGGATCGCACTCTTCGGTCAGGTCGACAGCGACCAGAATATGTTCGTAGGACATGGGGCGTTCCTCCAGGGGACTGCAATAGATTCAGTATGGCTGCTTTCAAGCGGATGGGGTTGCGTCAGGTCAAATCCGCTCATCTAGAAATTCGGGAGTACACATATGACGGTCTGGATAGTGGTGTCAATCCTTGTGGTGGTTCTGAGCCCCCTGGCATGGCTGCGCCCGTCGCGCCATCAGAGCGGGCGCATGGCCCTGCGCATGGAGGCGCGCCGCATCGGCCTGGCCATGCAACTGGCGCCTCAGGAGTGGCCGCATTGGCTCAAGCAGGAGCCGCCGAGCCCGTGTGCGCAGTACTGCCGGCCACGGCGCAGCAGTACGCCGACGATCTGGAGTTACTGGCAGTTGGAGCCGGGCGTGTGGGTCAACCAGTGGCGTGAAGTGTGCGTCGATGAAAAGTTGTTGCCGTATTTTGCGACGCTGCCGGCCAACGTCTACAAGGTCGAAGCCGACAAGCAAATGATCGCCTTGTATTGGGGCGAGAAGGGCGAGCCGAGTGTGTTGA
Source organism: Pseudomonas sp. 13B_2.1_Bac1 (assembly GCF_025466155.1). Taxonomy (NCBI): domain Bacteria; kingdom Pseudomonadati; phylum Pseudomonadota; class Gammaproteobacteria; order Pseudomonadales; family Pseudomonadaceae; genus Pseudomonas; species Pseudomonas sp. 13B_2.1_Bac1. The sequence continues at coordinate 51,617 of NZ_JANLOH010000085.1, forward strand.
AAGACATCGATGCGTTGCTCAAGGCGCTGGCCTGACACCTATCCTCCCGGCCCTGAGTTCCTACGGCCGCCGTATTCGGGAGAAACAGCAGGCAATAAAAAGCCCGACATCATCATCGGGCTGGAGTTGGCCAGGCAGGCCGGTAAATCTGTGGTTCCCACGACGGATGTTCATCCAGTCGCATTACGGTTGTCGCTAGCCTAGCGGCATATCCCGTTCTGTACAGCCTTTTCCCACATCTTTTCTATTATTGATCTTGTGAATATTTGAATATTGACGAGTCGCCGGCTTAAGGTCGGGGTTCTGAAATGACTGGAAAGTCGCGTTTTTCCTAGCCTTTCGAGCGATTGACAATTGCCCGGAATTGGATGAAGGTGGCGTACCCAAATCAAACGGGCGTATGAATTGAGCGTTTGTCTGTCAGACCGCTCATACAGAATCCCGACTATCGCATTGGCGGGTGTGCCTGGCGGATTGGCATGAGCATTGACGCAACAGTCAGTGTCCAACCAGAGGCCAGCGTCCAGTGTGTACTGTTCAGCTTCCATATCGTGGAGATCAGTTGATGATTTACGAAGGTAAAGCCATCACGGTTAAGGCTCTTGAAAGTGGCATCGTCGAATTGAAATTCGACCTCAAGGGTGAGTCCGTCAACAAGTTCAACCGTCTAACCCTGAATGAATTGCGTCAGGCCGTAGACACCATCAAAGCAGATGCTTCGGTCAAGGGCGTGATCGTCTCCAGCGGCAAGGACGTGTTTATCGTCGGCGCTGACATCACCGAATTCGTCGACAACTTCAAGCTGCCCGATGCCGAGCTGGTGGCTGGCAACCTCGAAGCCAACAAGATTTTCAGCGATTTCGAAGACCTCAACGTGCCGACCGTGGCTGCCATCAACGGCATCGCGCTGGGCGGCGGCCTGGAAATGTGCCTCGCGGCAGACTTCCGTGTCATGTCGGCTACCGCCAAGATCGGCCTGCCTGAAGTCAAGCTGGGCATCTACCCGGGCTTTGGTGGCACCGTGCGCCTGCCGCGCCTGATCGGTGCCGACAACGCGATCGAGTGGATCGCCGCCGGTAAGGAAAACAAAGCCGAAGACGCGCTGAAAGTCGGTGCTGTCGACGCTGTAGTCGCCCCGGACAAACTGGCCGAAGCCGCGCTGAACCTGATCAAGGGCGCCATCAGTGGCGAATTTGACTACAAGGCCAAGCGCCAGCCGAAGCTGGAAAAACTCAAGCTCAACGCCATCGAGCAAATGATGTCGTTCGAAACCGCCAAGGGTTTCGTGGCTGGCCAGGCCGGCCCGAACTACCCGGCGCCGGTTGAAGCGATCAAGACCATCCAGAAGGCCGCGAACTTCGGTCGCGACAAAGCCCTGGAAGTGGAAGCGGCAGGTTTCGTCAAACTGGCGAAGACCTCGGCAGCCCAGAGCCTGATCGGCTTGTTCCTGAACGATCAGGAGCTGAAGAAAAAGGCCAAGGCCTACGACGAAATCGCCAAGGACGTGAAACAGGCTGCCGTACTCGGCGCCGGTATCATGGGTGGCGGTATCGCTTATCAGTCGGCGTCCAAAGGCACGCCGATCCTGATGAAGGACATCAACGAGCACGGTATCGAGCAAGGCCTGGCAGAAGCCGCCAAGCTGCTGGTCGGCCGCGTGGACAAAGGCCGCATGACCGCCGCGAAAATGGCTGAAGTGCTTAACGGCATTCGTCCTACGCTGTCCTACGGCGATTTCGGCCACGTCGACCTGGTGGTCGAAGCCGTTGTCGAGAACCCGAAGGTCAAGCAAGCCGTACTGGCAGAAGTGGAAGCCCAGGTCAAAGACGACACCATCCTGGCGTCCAACACTTCGACCATTTCCATCTCGCTGCTGGCCAAGGCCCTCAAGCGTCCGGAAAACTTCGTCGGCATGCACTTCTTCAACCCGGTGCACATGATGCCGCTGGTGGAAGTGATCCGTGGCGAGAAGTCCAGTGAGCTGGCAATCGCCACCACCGTGGCTTACGCGAAGAAAATGGGCAAGAACCCGATCGTCGTCAACGACTGCCCGGGCTTCCTGGTCAACCGCGTTCTGTTCCCGTACTTCGGCGGTTTCGCCAAGTTGGTGAGTGCCGGTGTGGACTTCGTGCGCATCGACAAGGTCATGGAAAAATTCGGCTGGCCGATGGGCCCGGCGTACCTGATGGACGTGGTCGGCATCGACACCGGCCACCACGGTCGCGACGTAATGGCCGAGGGCTTCCCGGACCGCATGAAAGACGACCGCCGCTCGGCGATCGACGCGCTCTACGAAGCCAAGCGCCTGGGCCAGAAGAACGGCAAGGGCTTCTACGCCTACGAGGCTGACAAGAAGGGCAAGCAGAAGAAAGTGGCCGACCCGTCGGTGCACGAAGTACTCGCGCCGGTCATCTACGAACAGCGTGAGGTGTCCGACGAGGACATCATCAACTGGATGATGATCGCCCTGTGCCTGGAGACCGTGCGTTGCCTGGAAGACGGCATCGTCGAGACCGCCGCCGAAGCCGATATGGGCCTGGTGTACGGTATTGGTTTCCCTCCATTCCGTGGCGGTGCGCTGCGTTACATCGACTCGATCGGTGTGGCCGAGTTCGTTGCCCTGGCTGACAAATACGCTGATTTGGGCCCGCTGTACCACCCGACCGCGAAGCTGCGTGAAATGGCCAAGAACGGCCAGAGCTTCTTCGGTTAAGCGTCCCATACACTTGAGCGAGAATATTTATGAGCTTGAATCCAAGAGACGTCGTGATTGTCGACTTCGGTCGTACTCCGATGGGCCGCTCCAAGGGCGGCATGCACCGCAACACCCGCGCCGAAGACATGTCGGCGCACCTGATCAGCAAACTGCTGGAGCGTAACGTCAAGGTCGACCCGAACGAAGTCGAGGACGTGATCTGGGGCTGCGTCAACCAGACCCTGGAGCAGGGCTGGAACATCGCGCGCATGGCGTCGTTGATGACCCAGATCCCGCACACGGCCGCTGGCCAGACCGTCAGCCGCCTGTGCGGCTCGTCGATGAGCGCGCTGCACACCGCCGCCCAGGCGATCATGACCGGCAACGGTGATGTGTTCGTGGTCGGTGGCGTGGAGCACATGGGCCACGTCAGCATGATGCACGGCGTCGATCCTAACCCGCACATGTCGCTGTACGCGGCAAAAGCCTCGGGCATGATGGGCCTGACCGCGGAAATGCTCGGAAAAATGCACGGCATTACCCGTGAAGCCCAGGACGCCTTCGGCCTGCGTTCCCACCAGCTCGCCCACAAGGCGACCGTGGAAGGCAAGTTCAAGGATGAGATCATCCCGATGAACGGCTATGACGAGAACGGTTTCCTGAAACTGTTCGACTACGACGAAACCATTCGTCCGGATACTACCCTGGAAAGCCTGGCGGCCCTCAAGCCGGCCTTCAATCCAAAGGGTGGCACCGTGACAGCCGGCACTTCGTCGCAGATCACGGACGGTGCTTCGTGCATGATCGTGATGTCGGCGCAGCGGGCCCAGGACCTGGGTATTCAGCCGATGGCGGTGATTCGTTCGATGGCAGTCGCAGGTGTGGACCCGGCAATCATGGGCTATGGTCCAGTACCGGCCACACAAAAAGCCTTGAAGCGCGCAGGCCTGACCATCTCCGATATCGACTTCTTCGAGCTCAACGAAGCTTTCGCCGCACAGGCCCTGCCAGTGCTGAAAGATCTGAAAGTACTCGACAAGATGAACGAGAAGGTTAACCTGCACGGCGGTGCGATTGCCCTGGGCCACCCATTTGGTTGCTCCGGTGCGCGTATTTCCGGCACTCTGCTTAACGTGATGAAGCAAAATGGCGGCAACCTCGGGGTTGCTACCATGTGCATTGGCCTCGGCCAAGGCATCTCCACCGTCTTCGAACGCCTCTAAGCGTTGGGATGACGGAAGCCGGGGCCCAGTGCCCCGGTTTTTGTTTTTTGGAATTTTTAATATTTTTTTTCAACAAATTTTGTAAGAGGGCCAGAGCATGAAAGTCGAACCAGGGCTCTACCAACATTACAAGGGGCCGCAGTACCGCGTATTCAACGTGGCACGGCACTCCGAGACCGAAGAGGAAGTGGTGTTTTACCAAGCACTGTATGGCGATTACGGCTTTTGGGTACGTCCTTTGAGCATGTTCCTGGAGACCGTCGAAGTTGACGGCGAGCAGGTCCCGCGCTTTGCTTTGGTCCAGGCCGAACCCAGTCTTTTTTCAGGGCAATAACGGCAGGCCGCGCAGAATGCTGCGCTTGACCTCACCTTGTTGCCACTATATATAGCGTTGCCGCGACAGGCGCCAACTGCCTTTCACTTCTCGAATTCAGGAATTTTCCGATCCATGGGCAAATCGCTGGTCATTGTGGAATCCCCGGCTAAGGCCAAGACCATCAACAAGTACTTGGGCAACGAGTACGTGGTGAAGTCGAGTATCGGCCATATCCGAGACCTGCCCACCAGCGGTTCGGCTAGCGCCAGCAAGGAGCCAGCCGCCAAGCGCGGCAAGGCAGCTGCGGGCGAAGGTCCGGTGCTCAGCCCTAAGGAGAAAGCGCGCAAGCAGCTGGTCTCGCGCATGGGTGTGGACCCGGAACATGGCTGGAAGGCCAAGTACGAAATCCTTCCAGGCAAGGAAAAGGTCATCGAAGAGCTGCGCCGGCTCGCCAAGGATGCTGACACCATCTATCTCGCGACGGACTTGGACCGCGAAGGGGAAGCCATTGCCTGGCACCTGCGGGAAGCCATCGGCGGCGACGACAGCCGCTACAAGCGCGTGGTGTTCAACGAAATCACCAAGAAAGCCATCCAGGAAGCCTTCTCCAAGCCGGGCGAGCTGGATATCGACCGCGTCAACGCCCAGCAGGCCCGGCGTTTCCTCGACCGCGTCGTCGGTTACATGGTTTCGCCGCTGCTGTGGGCCAAGATTGCCCGTGGCCTGTCCGCCGGCCGTGTGCAATCGGTCGCGGTAAAGCTGGTGGTGGAGCGTGAGCGCGAGATCCGTGCGTTCAACCCCGAAGAATACTGGGAAGTCCATGCCGACCTGGGGACTGCCAAGGGCGCCAATGTGCGCTTTGAAGTGGCCCGTGAGAAAGGCGAGGCCTTCAAGCCGCTGAACGAAGCCCAGGCCATGGCCGCGCTGGAGAAGCTCAAGGCCTCCAGCTACAGCATCGTCAAGCGCGAAGACAAACCGACCAGCAGCAAGCCGTCGGCGCCGTTCATCACCTCCACCCTGCAACAGGCCGCGAGTAACCGCCTGGGCTTCGGCGTGAAGAAAACCATGATGATGGCCCAGCGTCTGTACGAAGCCGGCTACATCACCTATATGCGTACCGACTCCACCAACCTCTCGGTGGACGCGGTTGCGATGGCGCGTACGTATATTGAAAGCGAATTCGGCAAGAAGTACCTGCCGGAGAAGCCAAACGTCTACAGCAGCAAAGAGGGCGCCCAAGAGGCTCACGAAGCGATTCGTCCTTCCGACGCGAACACCGAGCCGAGCAAGCTGAGCGGCATGGAGCGCGATGCCGAGCGGCTCTACGAGCTGATCTGGCGCCAGTTCCTGGCTTGCCAGATGCTGCCGGCGCAATACCTGTCCACCACCGTCAGCGTGGGTGCTGGTGACTTCGAGCTGCGTGCCAAGGGCCGTATCCTCAAGTTTGATGGTTACACCCGCGTCATGCCGCAGATCGCCAAGCCGGGCGACGACGATGTGCTGCCGGACATGGCCCAGGGCGACACGTTGAAGCTGATCAAGCTCGACCCGTCCCAGCACTTCACCAAGCCACCGGCGCGTTATTCGGAAGCCAGCCTGGTAAAAGAGATGGAAAAACGCGGTATCGGTCGTCCGTCGACCTACGCCGCGATCATTTCCACCATCCAGGACCGTGGCTACGTCGCGCTGCACAACCGTCGTTTCTATTCGGAAAAGATGGGCGATATCGTCACCGAGCGCCTGTCCGAGAGCTTCTCCAACCTGATGGACTACGGCTTCACCGCCGGCATGGAAGAGAACCTCGATGACGTGGCCCAGGGCGAGCGCGACTGGAAAAACGTGCTCGACGAGTTCTACGGCGACTTCAAGAAAAAACTCGAAGTGGCCGAAAGCCCCGAGAACGGCATGCGTGCCAACCAGCCGGTGATGACCGACATCCCGTGCCTGACATGCGGCCGCCCGATGCAGATTCGTACCGCGTCTACCGGTGTGTTCCTCGGTTGCTCGGGCTACAGCCTGCCGCCGAAAGAGCGCTGCAAGGCGACCGTCAACCTGGTACCGGGCGATGAAATCGCCGCCGACGACGAGGGTGAGTCCGAGTCGCTGGTATTGCGTGGCAAGCACCGCTGCCCGATCTGCAGCACGGCGATGGATGCCTACCTGCTCGACGAGAAGCACAAGTTGCACATCTGCGGTAACAACCCGGATTGCGACGGCTACGAGATCGAGGAAGGCAGCTACCGCATCAAGGGCTACGAAGGCCCTAGCCTGGAGTGCGACAAGTGCGGCAGCGAGATGCAGCTCAAGACTGGCCGCTTCGGCAAGTTCTTTGGTTGCACCAACCCGACGTGCAAGAACACCCGCAAACTGCTGAAAAGCGGTGACGCGGCGCCGCCGAAAATGGACCCGGTGAAGATGCCTGAACTCAAGTGCGAGAAGGTCAACGACACCTATATCCTGCGTGACGGCGCTTCGGGGCTGTTCCTGGCCGCCAGCCAGTTCCCGAAAAACCGCGAGACCCGAGCGCCGCTGGTGCTGGAGATCGTGCCGCACAAGGACGAGATCGATCCTAAGTACCACTTCCTGTGTGAAGCGCCGAAGAAGGATCCCGACGGTCGTCCGGCCGTGATCCGCTACAGCCGCAAGACCAAGGAGCAGTACGTGCAGTCCGAAGTGGACGGCAAGCCTACCGGCTGGAAAGCGTTCTACGACGGCGGTAAGTGGAAGGTCGAAGACAAGCGCCAGGGCGCTTGATCGACGTGGTCGAGTAATACGAAGGTCGCCTGAAACAGGCTGAAAGCAAATGCCCCGACTTGTCGGGGCATTTGCTTTTGTGGTTATGCAAAAGGACTTTCCATTCAAGACACGCAGGTTAGCTGTCAGAGAAATGAGTGACAGGTGACGGAACGTTCCCCATAAAGCTGACCCCCTATTAGCCGGGTATTAGCCCGTCAATTATCTATAGAGCGCCATGTGAATGGGATTGGAAACGCTGGTGATGCCTGCAATTAAGGGCGCTGATGAGAAAGAAGGTGTGCACCATCGTAGATAGTGTCTAAAGAGGGGGAGTGGTCCGCCCTCTACTCCACGCTTGCAGTGTGGGCGGTTGATCCGTGACACTGTTAAGCCAGCATCACGCTTTTTCGTTGTGGAGACTGCCGTTATGGCCAACGAACTCTATACCCGTACCAACCAGAAAATTTACTTCGCGGGCTTATCCCTGGAAGCCCTCGGCCGCGCCGAGGAAGGGAAGGAGATGAATGCCATCGCGCTGGTCCAGGCGGGGCGTGAGGCGGCGTTGTTCCACCTGTACGGCGCGTTGCTGGGGCTGTGCCATGAAATCGCCGGGTTCTATCGCTTACCTCAGGCGGGTTCGCCGCGCGCGGAAATGATCATGAACCGCGAAGTGCTGGAGGCCATGGCTATTCCTGAGCTGGCCGAGCTGGTGGAAATGGCCCAGAGCCCTGATAGCTGGGTGGCGCGCCTGCTCAAGGCGCATGCGGACATGTTCCAGCCACCGCGAATTCCCCACGTGCCCAAGGGTGACGTAACTCAGCCGTTGATCGTAGCGGTTGCGCTGGAAGAGGAAGAGCCCAAGCCCCTGAGCCGGGAAGAGCTGGAAGGCTGGCGCCAGGAGCTGAAAAAGATGGCCCTGCGCTTTCGTGAAGGCCTCAACGAGTGCTGAGGCGGCGTCACTGATTTACACCAGGGCGGGCTTGCTCGCGAAGGCGGAGTGCCAGGCGTTTATAGAGCACTGATACAGTGCCTTCGCGAGCAAGTCCGCTGCCGCATTTTAACCAAGGCATACCGGCACCATTCATCAAGCCGCAAAGAAACCTGGCCAGATCCTCAGCGATTCCGGGTGGATGACTGATATAATCCCGGCCTTTCGTGGAGAACAGACTTTTATGCCAACGTCCTTTCTGGAAATTGTTGAGTTGCCTGACGGCCGAATCGAGCTGCGCCGGGCTGAGGACGAGGGTTCTCTGGTTATTCTGGATTTTTCCGAGGACGCCAAGGTGTTCCTCCAAGGCCAGCACGTGGAAGTAGCTAAAGCCATGTTGAGCGTGGGCGTGCAGATGGCTGGTCGCCTGGCGGAAGGCGAGCCGGAGAAAGAAGACGGGCCGCGAGTGCTTCACTGAGTTCTGTTGTTAGCAGGCTTGTTGTGGCGGAGGCGGGTGTCTTGAGGGGCGCCAGATCTCTTGAGGTGAGTCAGGCTTGCTTTGGCGAGTAGGCTTGTTGAGGTGAATCGGCTTGCTGGTTAATCGGCGTGTTGTGGTGAGCTGGCTTGTGTGGCGAGCGGGCTTGCCCCGCGTTGGGCTGCGAAGCAGCCCTAGATGGATTCAACGCGATGTATCAGGTATTCCACGGTGCTTGGTTTGGGGCCGCTTCGCAGCCCAACGCGGGGCAAGCCCGCTCGCCACATATAAGCCCGCCCAGCACATATAAGCCTGGTTGCCACATAAGCCTGCTTGTCATAACAAGCCCGCCACTCATAGAGGCCGGCTCTTAAGATAGGCCCGCTCCTCACCAAGCTGGGTCTTCGTGTTATCCCAATCGAATATTCAAACTCTGCGCGTCGCCTGTGCGCGCTGCGCTGATCAGCTGTTGCTTGGCGGTGGCATTCAGTGGGTTCAGCCAGCTCACCACGGTGTGGCTGCGGCCCAAGCGCAAGGCTTCACAAGTCAGTTGCTGGGCGCTTTGCGTACCGCGTGGCTGCAATAACAGGATGCGCTCGCGGTTGAGGCCCGCGTCCCGCAGCCAGGCCTGGGTCAGGCTGGCGGGCGGGGCGATCAGGGTCAGCCAGCGCGCGTCCTGTTCTTCGCTCAATTCGCGAAGGATCGGCGCCAGCAGGCTCAGGCAGCTCCCAGCTGCACCGCGCAACGACAATTCACTGAACGCCTCGGGTTCGGCACTCCAGGGCGCCTCGACCGCTTCCTTGAGGATCGGTGCAAGGGGTTGGGCCATGAAGGCCTCGAACAGCGACAGTTGTGTGTGTTGGGGGGTGTGCACGAGCTGCATGATGCCTCCTTTAGCGGCGAATGACGCCGACACTCAAGCCTTCGATCACCAGGTCCTGATCTTTCAGGTTCACTTCAATCGGGGCGAACTCAGGGTTCTCGGCCAGGAGCCAGACCTTGCTGCCTTCGCGCTTGAAGCGTTTGACGGTGACTTCATCGCCGATACGGGCGACGACGATCTGGCCATTACGGGCTTCGCGGGTGGTGTGGACGGCGAGCAGGTCACCATCGAAAATACCCACGTCCTTCATGCTCATGCCGTGCACCCGCAGCAGGTAGTCGGCGCGAGGGTGGAAGAAGGTGGGGTTGATGTTGCAGGATTCCTCGACGTGCTGTTGCGCCAGGATCGGCGCACCGGCAGCGACGCGACCGATGATCGGCAGGGTCGATTCGTCGGCCTTGGCTTCGAAGCCAGGGATGCGAATGCCGCGCGAAGCACCCGGGGTCATCTCGATCGCGCCTTTGCGAGCGAGGGCCTTGAGGTGTTCCTCGGCGGCGTTGGGGGACTTGAACCCCAGTTCCAGCGCAATTTCCGCTCGTGTCGGCGGGTAGCCGTTGTCATCGAGGCAGCGCTTGATAAAAGCCAGAATCTCAGCTTGGCGTGGCGTCAGTTTTAGCATGTTGATCGCTCTGTCTTTTTATACAGTGACTGGGATTATATACAGTGAACTGCGCTTGGCAATCATCCTTTTCGGGCACTCCGCTGGACGGTCATTCGTCACCCGTCCTACAGGGCAGAGATAGCGCTGCCTACAGACAGGTAGGGATGTGATTAAATAGCGACGAAATAGATGACTGCCCGGCCGGAAAGCGGACCCGCAGGCTTGACAAGGCACACCCTGAAACGTATGTTTCAAACAAGTGTTTGTCAGGCGGAGTAGCCATGGCCCAGTCGGAAACCGTTGAACGCATTCTCGATGCTGCCGAGCAATTGTTCGCGGAAAAAGGATTTGCTGAAACTTCATTGCGGCTGATCACCAGCAAGGCTGGGGTCAACCTCGCCGCCGTGAACTACCATTTCGGCTCGAAAAAGGCCCTGATCCAGGCCGTGTTCTCGCGCTTCCTGGGGCCGTTCTGTGCCAGCCTCGACCGTGAGCTCGAGCGCCGTCAGGCCAAGGCCGATCACAAGCCAACCCTGGAAGACCTGCTGGAAATCCTGGTCGAGCAGGCCTTGGTGGTCCAGCCGCGCAGCGGCAACGACCTGTCGATCTTCATGCGCCTGCTGGGGCTGGCATTCAGCCAGAGCCAGGGCCACTTGCGGCGTTATCTGGAAGACATGTACGGCAAGGTGTTTCGTCGCTATATGTTGCTGGTCAACGAGGCCGCCCCGCGTATCCCGCCGATCGAACTGTTCTGGCGCGTGCACTTCATGCTCGGTGCGGCGGCGTTCAGCATGTCCGGGATCAAGGCCCTGCGTGCGATTGCCGAGACCGATTTCGGCGTCAACACGTCCATTGAGCAGGTCATGCGCCTGATGGTGCCTTTCCTGGCCGCCGGCATGCGCGCCGAAACCGGTGTGACCGACCCGACGATGGCCGCCGCGCAATTGCGCCCACGCAGCAAATCCGCGCCGACCGTCGCCAAGGTTTGACCGCTCCGGGTGTGCGTGGCCGCTTGCATCCGCTAAGCTAGCCGCCATGCCGAATTCAGCTATTTACTCGCAACCCGTTGAGCTCACCGCGCCAGTCGCGCCGCGTGAGGTCAATGGGTTGTGTGCGTTATTTAAGGAAGGATTATGAGTGTTGCGCTGCAAGGTTCTTTGATGGTCGACGTGGCCGGTACCTGGCTCACGGCCGAGGATCGCCAGTTGTTGCGCCAGCCCGAAGTGGGCGGCCTGATCATTTTTGCGCGCAATATCGAGCATCCACGCCAGGTGCGTGAGCTGAGCACGGCGATTCGTGCCGTGCGTCCGGATCTGCTGTTGGCGGTCGACCAGGAGGGTGGTCGTGTACAACGCCTGCGCCAGGGCTTTGTGCGCCTGCCGGCCATGCGAGCGTTGGCGGATAACCCCAACGCCGAGTACCTGGCCGAGCAATGCGGCTGGATCATGGCCACCGAGGTGCTGGCGGTCGGCCTCGACCTCAGCTTCGCCCCCGTACTGGACCTGGACTACCAGCGCAGCGCCGTGGTCGGCACCCGTGCGTTCGAAGGCGACCCCGAACGTGCTGCGGTACTTGCCGGGGCCTTTATCCGTGGCATGAACAGCGCCGGCATGGCCGCCACCGGTAAGCATTTTCCGGGTCACGGTTGGGCTGAGGCGGATTCCCACGTCGCGATTCCCAATGATGAACGCAGCCTGGAACAGATTCGTGCGAATGACCTGGTGCCTTTCGCACGCCTGAGCCAGCAATTGGCGGCGGTGATGCCCGCGCATGTCATCTACCCACAGGTTGACCCGCAGCCGGCCGGTTTCTCGCGTCGTTGGCTGCAGGACATTTTGCGCGGCGAGCTGCAGTTCGATGGAGTGATTTTCAGCGATGACCTGTCGATGGCCGGGGCGCATGTGGTCGGTGATGCAGCCAGTCGCATCGAAGCGGCCCTGAGCGCCGGTTGCGACATGGGCCTGGTGTGCAATGACCGCGGGGCGGCGGAGCTGGCGCTGAGTGCGGCGCAGCGCATGAAGGTGACGCCGTCGGCGCGGATTGCGCGGATGCGTGGGCAGGCGTTTGCTTCGACGGACTACAAGCAGGATCCACGTTGGTTGGCGGCGCTGAGTGCGCTGCGGGATGCTCAGTTGATTGATTGAGACAGCCGGCTTGCCGGCGATGGTCATCTGACCGTCAACGCTTCTCTTGCTTGTTGGGCAACGGCGCAAACAGCGCCTCGATGTCCTCGTTGCCCAGCTGCCAATCCCCGGTCGTACGCCCATCCAGCACGCCCGCCGCCAGGTCGGATTTCTCCTTCTGCAGGTGTTGGATTTTCTCCTCTACCGTGCCCCGCGCGATCATCTTGTACACGAACACCGGCTTCTCCTGGCCGATCCGATACGCACGGTCGGTGGCCTGGTTTTCTGTGGCCGGGTTCCACCAAGGGTCATAGTGGATCACGGTGTCGGCTTCGGTCAGGTTCAAGCCCACGCCACCAGCCTTCAGGCTGATCAGAAAAATCTGCAGTTTGCCGCTCTGGAAATCCTTCACCGGTGTGCGCCGATCACGGGTCTGGCCGGTCAGCAGTGCGTAGGCAACACCGCGCTTTTGCAGTTCGACTTCAATCAGGCTCAGCATTGAGGTGAACTGGGAAAACAGCAGGATCCGCCGGCCCTCGGCAAACAATTCCTCGAGCATCTCCACCAGGCTGTCCAGCTTGCCCGAGCTGCTGCCACGCGCGGGCAGGGTGGCGTCGTTGACCAGGCGCAGGTCGCAGCACACCTGGCGCAACTTGAGCAGTGCTTCAAGAATGATGATCTGGCTGCGTGCCACACCTTTGCGGGTGATCTCGTCACGGACCTTTTTATCCATGGCCAGGCGCATGGTTTCGTACACGTCGCGCTGGGCCTCGTTGAGGTCGACCCAGTGGATGATCTCGGTCTTGGGTGGCAACTCGGTCGCCACCTGTTCCTTGGTGCGGCGCAGCAGGAACGGCTTGATCCGACCGTTGAGGTGCTGCAATCGCACATCACTGGCGCGTTTTTCGATCGGCACGCGGTAATCGCGATTGAAGCTTTTGACGTCACCCAGCCAGCCCGGCAACAGGAAGTGGAACAACGACCATAGCTCGCCCAGATGGTTTTCCAGCGGGGTGCCGCTCAGGCACAGGCGCTGCCGGGCATTCAGCTCGCGTGCCGCCTGGGCGGCCTTGCTCGTCGGGTTCTTGATGTACTGGGCTTCGTCCAGGATCAAGACGTGCAGGGGCAGGGCGGCGAGTATTTCGATGTCCTTGGGCAGCAGCGCATAGGTGGTCAATAGCAGGTCATAGTCCTGCAGGTTGGCGAAATGTTTCTTACGTCCGGCGCCGTACAACGCCAGCACTTTGAGCTGCGGGGTGAAGTGCGCCGCTTCGTCCAGCCAGTTGGGGATCAGGCTGGTGGGCATCACCACCATGCATGGCCGATCCAGGCGCCCGGCGGCTTTTTCAGTAAGAATATGCGCCAGGGTCTGCAGGGTTTTGCCGAGGCCCATGTCATCCGCAAGAATTCCGCCGACATCCAGCTGGCGCAGTGACTGCATCCAGCTCAAGCCTTCCAGCTGATAGGGCCGCAGCGTGGCGTTTAACCCTGCAGGCGCGACGCTGGTGAAATCCTTGATGTCGCGCAGGCGCTGGGCAAAATTGCGGATCTTTTCACCGCCTTGCCACTGCAGCGGCAAGTCATCCAGCGGGTTGAGGCGGATCGCATCGGCCTTGGCCAGGCGCAGCGTGGTGGTGCCGGGTTCCTGCAGATAAAACTCGCCGAGGGTGGCCAGGACCGGTTTCAACCGGCCATAGGGCAATGCCACTTGCAGTGGGCCATGGCCGCCATTCGGCAAACCGGGGATATTCACCAGGATCAGTTCATCATCGCGGCGCCGCGCGAGTTTCTCCGGGTTGAGGATTTCGGTGTGGGAGCGCATCAGGTTGAGCAGGATCGGCAGCAGGCTCAGGCGCTCGCCATTGACGATGATCCCCAGTTCGAGGTCGAACCAATCGCGTTCGGGCCCTTCGTCGACGGTGGCATACCAGTCGTCCACCGGGCTCAGGTCGAAGCCGAAATCTTCATCGATCTGCAGCTCCCAGCCCTCGGCGCGCAGGGTGGGCGAGGCGTTGAGGGTGAAGTTCAGCCAGGCGCTGTCATTGACCATCTCGAACAGTTCGCCGGCGCTTTCCGGCAAGGCCTTGCTCTGGCGCGTGGCGATCTTGAAGCCCAGCAGGCGCAGTTGCTCGCGATAGGGTTGCTCCAGCTCGGGATGGCGCTTGATGCGCAGGCTCTGGGTTTCCTGGCGCACGATGATGTCGGCGTTCTTCTGCCCGCTGACATAGTTGCCCAGGTAATTGAACGACAGCGCCGCGCGGTGCTGGATATAGCGCTGCATTTTGCCGTTGCGCGGTTCAAACGCGCTGAACTCGACACTCGCCAGCCACAGGCGTGGCACCGGCGGCACGTCTTCCATCACCACCTGCGGTACCACCACGCGGTTATCCAGCACGGCCTGCAGCTTCTCGAGCAGCTCGGCATCCTGGGCGGCGGCCGGGTAGGCGAGGGTTTCCTGGACCTTGAGCAGTACTGCCGCGATGTGTTTGCAATTGGTGTGCACCGGGCAGGTACAGCGGCTGTCGACCAGGATCAATGTACCCTTGGCCGATTCGCGCAACGAGATGGTCTGCCGATACACGTTGCCGCCCGAGCCTTCGCAACTGGCCACGATGGTGCTGTCGCCGGACTCGACGATGCGCACGCGGTTCTCCAGCGCATAACGCCGCCCGCGCTCCAGGCTCTGCTCTTTGAAGCGGTTGGCCCACGAAGGGGCCAGGGGTTTGGTCAACGACGACGTCAGGGGCATGGCGCTGGATCAGTCCTGAATGTCGGGCGGCGGCGGGCTGGGGGGCTTGGCGGTCAGCGAGGTGATCTTGATCAGCAGCGCCAGGTGGCCGCCGTCGAGGTAGTTGAGTTGGTTGTTCTTGGTGCGCACGTCGTGCTGGCTCAGGTGTTCGCTGGCAATCACGCTGCCGTTGGCGTCGAATTGATTGATCCAGAAATCCGCGTCTATATCGGTGAAACGCCCCAGTTGCAGGTTCAGCACGCCCTCGATGGGAAACTGGCCGAACTGCTCCTGGCCGTCGCTGATCGCGATCTTCACGGGCTGCTCGCCGAGGTTCTGCTCCCAGGCCTTGTGCGCGAGCACGGTGTAGCTTGAGTCGGCGCTGAGCTTGTCGACGATATTGCCCAGGCGTGGCGGGCTCATCCGCTCACCCAGCCGCGCGGCGCCGGCATCCCAGTTTTCCGGCGCGGGGCGGCTGTTGATCACCGGCTCGGCGTTCTGTCGCACCAGGATCATTTCCACCAGGTACGGGCTGTCGGCAAACGCCGAAGGTGCGAGTACCACCAACAACAGGCTCAGAATGCGGAACAGGCGCATGGGGGCGTCCTTCAAGCAGATTTCGGGATGAGGCGCTCAAACAGCGCCTCCAGGGTATTGAAGCGTTCTTCGGCACGTTCCATCGGCACCATGAACTTGAACAGCGTAGCCCCTTCGAACTTGTAGCGGTTGGGCTGGCCCTGGATCAGCTTGATCAGTACCAGCGGGTCGACCGGCGTCTGCGCCTCGAACTCGATACGCCCGCCCTGCGGCCCGGCGTCGACCTTCTTGATGCCCAACTGCTCAGCCTGCAATTTGAGCAGGGTCAGGCGCACCAGGTTCTTGGTCGGTTCGGGCAACAGGCCGAAGCGGTCGATCATCTCTACCTGCAGGTCCTTGAGGCCTTCTTCGTCGGTGGCCGAGGCGATGCGCTTGTACAGGATCAGCCGTGCATGCACATCCGGCAGGTAGTCCTCGGGAATCAGCGCCGGCAAGCGCAGGTTGATTTCCGGACCGCCGCCCAGGGGTTGGTCGAGGTTCGGTTGTTCGCCTTTGCGGATGGCTTTCACCGCGCGCTCGAGCATCTCCATATAGAGGGTGAAGCCCACGGCCTGGATCTGCCCGCTCTGGCCGTCGCCGAGCAATTCACCGGCGCCACGGATTTCCAGGTCGTTGGTCGCGAGCACAAAGCCGGCGCCGAGGTCCTGGGTGTTGGCGATGGCTTCCAGGCGCTTTTCGGCGTCGCCGGTAATTTGCTGGCGCGGTGGCGTCAGCAAGTAGGCATAGGCCTGGTGGTGACTGCGCCCGACCCGGCCGCGCAACTGGTGCAGCTGCGCCAGGCCGAACTTGTCGGCACGCTCGATGATGATGGTGTTGGCGCTCGGGACGTCGATGCCGGTCTCGATGATGGTCGAGGCAATCAGCACGTTGAAGCGCTTGTGGTAGAAGTCGCTCATCACCTGTTCGAGTTCGCGTTCGCGCATCTGCCCGTGGCCGATGGCGATACGCGCCTCCGGCACCAGTTCGGCGAGGTCGGCGGCGCATTTCTCGATGGTCTTCACGTCGTTGTGCAGGTAGTACACCTGGCCGCCGCGGAGCAATTCGCGCAGCAGTGCTTCCTTGACCGTGCTTTTGTTCTGCTCCATCACGAAGGTGCGCACAGACAGTCGGCGCGCCGGCGGCGTGGCGATGATCGACAGGTCGCGCATGCCCGACACGGCCATGTTCAGCGTGCGCGGAATCGGCGTGGCGGTGAGGGTGAGGATGTCGACTTCACTGCGCAGGGCCTTCAGCTGTTCTTTCTGGCGCACGCCGAAGCGGTGTTCTTCGTCGATGATCACCAGGCCCAGGTTCTTGATCTTCACATCGTCGGACAGCAGCTTGTGCGTTCCGATCACGATGTCGATCTTGCCTTCGGCGAGGTCGGCGACGGCGGCATTCACTTCCTTGGCGGACTTGAAGCGGCTCATCACCTCCACGGTCACCGGCCAGTCGGCAAAGCGGTCGCGGAAGCTGTTGTAGTGTTGCTGGGCGAGCAGGGTGGTCGGCACCAGGATCGCCACTTGCTTGCCGCCGTGCACCGCGATGAAGGCGGCGCGCATCGCCACTTCGGTCTTGCCGAAGCCGACGTCGCCGCACACCAGGCGGTCCATCGGCTTGGGCGCGAGCATGTCGGCGCGCACCGCTTCGATGGTGGTTTGCTGGTCCGGGGTTTCTTCGAAGGCGAAGCCGGCGCTGAAGGTGGCGTAGTCGGCCTTCGGATCGGCGAAGGCGTAGCCCTCGCGTGCGGCGCGGCGTGCATAGATGTCGAGCAACTCGGCGGCGACATCGCGCACCTGTTCCGCGGCCTTGCGCTTGGCTTTCTGCCAGGTCTCGGAGCCCAGGCGGTGCAACGGCGCCAGCGCGTCGTCGCTGCCGGTGTAGCGCGCGATCAGGTGCAGGTTGGCCACCGGCACGTAGAGCTTGGCGCCCTCGGCGTATTCCAGGGTGAGGAACTCGGCAGCCTGGTTGTCGATCTCCAGCGTCTGCAGGCCCAGGTAGCGGCCGACACCGTGGTCGATATGCACCACCGGCGCGCCTTCACGCAGCTCGGTGAGGTTCTTGATCACGGCGTCGTTGTTGGCGTCGGCGCGTTTTTCACGGCGCCGACGCTGCATCACGCGCTGGCCGAACAGTGGGCTCTCGGCGATCAGTGCCAGGGCTGGGTCATCCAGCAGCAAGCCTTCATCCAGCGGGGCGATGGTGATCGCCAGGCGGTCTTTGCCGGCGACGAAGTCTGGCCAGCTGTCGACGGTTTTCGGCCGCAGCTTCAAGCGTTCCAGCAGCTCCAGCAGCACTTCGCGACGCCCGGCGGATTCGGCGGTGAACAGCACGCGGCCGGGGAAATCACCGAGGAAGTTGGACAGCGCCTCCAGTGGTTGCGTGGCTTTGGCCTGGATCGCCAGATCCGGCAGCGTGCCTGCGGGGAAACGCTCGCGGCCACTGCCGGCGTCCACGTCCTGTTGGCTGGCGACCACGCGCGGCCAGTTTTTCAGGCGCGCGAAGCAGTCTTCTACCGGCAGGAACAGTTCGGCAGGCGGTAATAAAGGACGGGAAGGGTCGACGCGGCGCTCTTCATAGCGGTTGCGCACGTCGTTCCAGAAATTCTCGGCGGCCTGCTCGATGCCGGGCAGCGAGAACACTTGAGTGTCCTGGGGCAGGTAATCGAACAGGGTCGAGGTTTCGTCGAAGAACAACGGCAGGTAGTACTCGATACCGGCCGGGGTAATCCCGCTGCTCAGGTCCTGGAAGATCGGGCAGCGGCGGAAGTCGACGTCGAAGCGTTCACGAAAGCGCGCCTTGAAGCGCGTGACCGCATCTTTTTGCAAGGGGAATTCACGCGCCGGCAGCAGCTTGATCGACTCGACTTTATCGATGGAGCGCTGGTTTTCCGGATCGAAGGTACGCAGGGTTTCGATTTCGTCATCGAACAGGTCGATGCGATACGGCAACTTGCTGCCCATCGGAAACAGATCGATCAGCGCGCCCCGCACGGCAAACTCGCCGTGCTCGTACACCGTATCGACGCAGCGATAGCCGCTGGCTTCCAGGCGCGTGCGCATCTGCTCGACATCGAGCTTCTGGCCGATATCCAGCACCAGGCTGCTGCCCAGCAGGAACTTGGTCGGCGCCAGGCGATGCAGGGCCGTGGTGATCGGCACCACCAGCACGCCGTGGGCCAGTTCCGGCAGGCGGTAAAGGCTGGCGATGCGCTGGGAAATGATGTCCTGGTGCGGCGAGAACAGATCGTAGGGCAGGGTTTCCCAGTCGGGAAAATGCAGCACCGGCAAATCGGGGGCGAAGAAGCTCAGCTCCTGCTCGAGTCGCTCGGCACTTTGGCTGTCGGCGGTGAGCAGCAGGGTAAAGCGCTTGGCTGCGCTGGCAGCCTCGGCAATGGCCAGGCTCAGGGCGGCACCGGGCAGGTTGCCCCAGTGCTGTTTACCTGCCGCGGCAGGGAGAAGCGGTAGACGCAGAACGGGCACGGAAGGTTGAGCTCCAAGCGTTGCGACAAAGTCGGTAATTGTAACGGCCCGAGGTGCCGCCTGTCAGTTGCTGACTGAGCCTATTACGGTTTGTAGGAAATGTAGTGGCTAAGACAAACAATGGCGTGTTTTGACTCAATATGTAGTGCCATTTCGCGCGTATGTTTCGGAGGGTTACGGACAAGTCGGCGTTGCCGGCGAATAGGTGGCCTTCTGGAACCCGCGTATTTACTGGGCTGCAGCGCGGTGTTGGTTTTTGGCAAGCACTTTTTGTTGCCGGGCGCGCATTGCTCCGAGGGCGGTCGGGCGGCATAATGTAGCCCCTTTTTTCTGCCCCTACATGTGGAAGGTTCCCGTGACTCAGAAGCCCGACCAGTGTCTTGGTGAATGGATCGACCGTGAAGCACTCGCTGAAGCGATGATTCCGCTTATCGGTCAGCTGTACCGCAATAACAATGTGGTGAGCTCGATCTATGGCCGCAGCCTGATCAACCAATCAGTCATCGCGATTCTCAAGGCGCATCGCTTTGCTCGCCATCGCTCTGCCGACGACAGCGAACTCTCCGTCCACGAAACATTCCCCCTGCTCAAGGCCATGAGCGAGCTCAAGCTCGGCGCGGCTTCGGTAGACCTGGGCAAGCTGGCCTATAAATTCCGCAAGGAAGGTGCCGGCCGCAGCGCCGAGCAGTTCGTGCGTGAAGAAATGGCCGAAGTGGTTGGCCAGCAAAACGCCGCAGCCCGCAAAGGCACCGACGTCGTGCTGTACGGCTTCGGTCGTATCGGCCGCCTGCTGGCGCGCATCCTGATCGAAAAAACCGGTGGCGGCGACGGCCTGCGCCTGCGTGCCATCGTCGTGCGCAAAGGCGCGGAGAACGACCTGACCAAGCGCGCAAGCCTGTTGCGTCGTGATTCGGTACACGGTCCGTTCAACGGCACCATCGTCATCGACGAAGAAAACAACACCATCACCGCCAACGGTAACCTGATCCAGGTGATCTACGCGAAGAACCCGTCCGAGGTGGACTACACCCAATACGGCATCAAGGACGCCCTGCTGGTGGACAACACCGGTGTCTGGCGTGATGCCGAGGGCCTGGGCCAGCACCTGGCCTGCCCGGGTATCGATCGCGTCGTCCTGACCGCTCCGGGCAAGGGCAAGCTGAAGAACATCGTTCACGGCATCAACCACGCTGAAATCACCGCTGACGACAAGATCGTTTCCGCCGCTTCCTGCACCACCAACGCCATCGTGCCGGTGCTGAAGGCTGTGAATGACAAGTTCGGCATCGTCAACGGTCACGTCGAAACCGTTCACTCGTACACCAACGACCAGAACCTGATCGACAACTTCCACAAGGGCGATCGCCGTGGCCGTAGCGCCGCGTTGAACATGGTGATCACCGAGACCGGTGCTGCCACCGCTGCTGCCAAGGCCCTGCCTGAGCTGGCCGGCAAGCTGACCGGTAACGCGATCCGTGTGCCGACGCCGAACGTGTCGATGGCGATTCTCAACCTGAACCTTGAGAAAGCCGCCACCCGTGAAGAGATGAACGAGTACCTGCGCTACATGGCGCTGCACTCCGACCTGCATAAGCAGATCGACTTCGTCAATTCGCAGGAAGTGGTGTCCACCGACTTCGTCGGCTCGCGCCACGCCGGTGTGGTGGACGCGGAAGCGACCATTACCCAGGACAACCGCGTTGTGCTGTACGTGTGGTACGACAACGAGTTCGGCTACAGCTGCCAGGTGGTTCGCGTGATGGAAGACATGGCTGGGGTCAACCCGCCTGCATTCCCGCGCTAAGCCTGTGCGCTGAATGAAAAAGCCCCGACTGGTTCGGGGCTTTTTTGTGCCTGCGAGGGCCTCTTCGCGAGCAAGCCCGCTCGCACATTCGACCGGGCGTCTTCAGGGCGCGCGCGGTTAAATGTGGGAGCGGGCTTGCTCGCGAAGGCAGTCGTTCAGCCAGCGCAAATCTTCAATTGAGCAACTGGGTACGCAAGCGTTCTGACAGCCCGTTGGGCGCCAGCCAGAGGCTCAGGTAAGCCCTCGCCAGCTCATCATTACCACTGCTGAACACCACCTGCCCATTGATCTCCAGGTTCAAGCCTCGCCCCGGACGAAAATCCAGGGCATACCGATCGCCGCTGCGGATATCGCGAAAACTGGCGTGCAGTTTGTCTATCTCGGGCTTCAGTCGGGCGCTGGCCTGCTGGCGCTGCAGCGTGGCAGTCGCGGCTTTGATCACGTCGTTGCGGTCGATGTCGCGAAAGTAATACAGCGTCAGGCGCAACGCTTTTTGTTGTGACCAGGCCTGCTTGGCGCTCAGGTCGGACGGTGCATATAGCGCCGCCGCGTAGACATCCGCCCACAGGTAGGTAAGCACCGCCTGGTTTTTCAGCGCCAGTTCATGGGATTGCAGCGGAAAATCGGCTTGCCGGAGCCGATCCGCCTCACTCGCCTGCGCCGCCAGCGAAAAAATCATCATTAAACAGAAAACGACATGCCGCATAATGGCTCGTCCTGCAAAGGTGCGTGCCAGCAGTGTAATGCCTGTTTCGTGTTTCTGTAGTAAAGGCAAGACTGGCCTACGACGCGACCAAGGGTTAATGTGCGCGGCGTTGAGCCTTATATAGACTGTGCCCCGGTTCACACACTTGAGCCAAATTGTCCTTCATGACCGCTGGCCGCGGCATGATTTAGCCAGGCGTTCAACCGTGCGCCTGGCCTGTTCTGAGGAGTACGCATGGCTGTCTACAACTACGACGTGGTGGTACTGGGTTCCGGCCCGGCTGGAGAAGGTGCGGCGATGAACGCCGCGAAGGCAGGGCGCAAGGTGGCGATGGTCGATAGCCGTCGCCAGGTCGGCGGTAACTGCACCCACCTGGGTACCATCCCGTCCAAGGCCTTGCGTCACTCGGTGCGCCAGATCATGCAGTTCAACACCAACCCGATGTTCCGGGCGATTGGTGAGCCGCGTTGGTTCTCGTTCCCGGACGTGCTGAAAAGCGCCGAGAAGGTGATCTCCAAGCAAGTGGCTTCGCGCACCGGTTACTACGCCCGCAACCGTGTCGACCTGTTCTTCGGTACCGGCAGCTTCGCCGACGAGCAAACCATCGAGGTGGTATGCCCCAACGGCGTGGTCGAGAAGCTGGTGGCCAAGCACATCATCATCGCCACCGGTTCGCGCCCGTATCGCCCGGCGGATATCGATTTCCACCACCCGCGTATCTACGATAGCGACACCATCCTCAGCCTGGGCCACACCCCGCGCAAATTGATCATCTACGGCGCCGGCGTGATCGGCTGTGAATACGCCTCGATCTTCAGCGGCCTGGGTGTACTGGTAGAACTGGTCGACAACCGCGACCAACTGCTGAGCTTCCTCGACTCGGAAATTTCCCAGGCGTTGAGCTACCACTTCAGCAACAACAACATCACTGTGCGTCACAACGAAGAGTACGAGCGGGTCGAAGGCCTGGACAACGGGGTGATCCTGCACCTCAAGTCCGGCAAGAAGATCAAGGCCGACGCCTTGCTGTGGTGCAACGGCCGTACCGGCAACACCGACAAGCTGGGCATGGAAAATATCGGGGTCAAGGTCAACAGCCGTGGCCAGATCGAGGTGGACGAGAACTACCGCACCTGCGTGGCGAACATCTATGGCGCCGGTGACGTGATCGGCTGGCCAAGCCTGGCCAGTGCCGCGCACGACCAGGGCCGTTCGGCCGCTGGCAGCATCGTCGACAATGGCAGCTGGCGTTATGTGAACGACGTGCCGACCGGGATCTACACGATTCCCGAGATCAGCTCGATCGGCAAGAACGAACATGAGCTGACCAAGGCCAAGGTGCCTTACGAAGTGGGCAAGGCGTTCTTCAAGAGCATGGCGCGTGCGCAGATCGCCGGTGAGCCGCAAGGCATGCTAAAGATCCTGTTCCACCGCGAGACCCTTGAGGTGCTCGGCGTGCACTGCTTCGGCTATCAGGCGTCGGAGATCGTCCACATCGGCCAGGCCATCATGAACCAGCCGGGTGAACTCAATACCCTCAAGTATTTCGTCAACACCACGTTCAACTACCCGACCATGGCCGAAGCCTATCGGGTAGCGGCCTACGACGGCCTCAACCGGCTTTTTTGAGCGGCTCCGGCCGGTGGCCTGAGCCGGCCGGGGAGACCGATTTCAGTAATTCTCGAGGGTGGCAGTGGCCAAACCGGGAAAGTCTGTAATCAGGCTATCTACGCCGAAGTCGGCGAGCCTGCGCATCAGCGCGGGTTCGTTGACTGTCCACACGGACACGTGCAAGCCCTGGCGCTGGGCTTTTTCCAGACGCTCAGGGGTGCACAACGTCCAGTTCAATGCCAGAAACTCACAGCCATAGTTCTGCGCGACCTTCAGCGGGTCGAGCCAGGCGTATTCGGCGACCAGGCCGCGTGACAGGTCCGGGGTCAGTTCAACCGCTGCCTTCAGCACTTCCCGCGAGCTTGAGGTCACGGTGACCTTGTCCATCAGGCCAAAGCGCACCGCCATTTCGCGGATGGCCAGTACGGTGGTTGCGGCGCGGGTGCGCGAGGCACTTTTGACTTCCAGTTGCCAGTGGTCGAAGTCGCACTGCTCGAACAGCTCTTCCAGGCGTGGGATCGGGCACGGCTTGACCCAGCCGGGGCCGCCTTTGCGCGCGTCCATCTTCACCAGGTCCGCCGCCGAATACTCGACGACCTTGCCGCGCCGGTCAGTGGTGCGCTTGAGCGTCGGGTCGTGGATGACCATCAGCTCGCCGTCCATGGACAGGTGCAAATCCAGTTCGCAGCGGCGTACACCGTGCTTGAGGCACTCCTGGAAGCTGGTCAGGGTGTTTTCCGGTGCTTCGCCTTTGGCACCGCGGTGGCCGTAAATCAGGGTCACAGTTGCTCCTATGCGCCAGGTCTGCTGGCGGGGTGATACGAATTCAGGTGTCTTGGGCGTCGCTCTGTTCCCGCGCCAGGCGCCGTTCCTGGGCTTGTTTCTGCAGGATATAGCGCGCGAGCAGCTGGCGTTGGGCATCGGTCATGGACTCGAATTCCGTGCCCACATCAAAACCTGCGCCCTTGGGATCGCAATGGGTGACCCGCGCGCGTAGCAACAGGCCGAGCGCCTGGGGCATCAGCACCAGCTTGACCGCCAGGTGCGCGCCGGTCGGCAGGGGCGTGGGGTGCTGGAAGTCGATGCCGCCTTCGGAAATGATCACCGGCTGCGGCGCGCCGACTTCATCCAGCAGGCCGCGCGCCATGATCTGGCTGAGCAGGTCCAGGCGTTTGTTCTGCACGCGCAGGAAGGCGGCGAGGGTGCGGTCTTTCTCGCTGAGCTGGCGTAACAGGTGCTGGGCTTCGAACTCGCTCAGGTGCAGTTCACTGAGCAGATTGAACAGCGGGGAATCATCCAGCAACACTTCTTTGCTCGCCGCTTCGGGGGCAGACAGGCTTTTGATTTGAAGTGCGATCATGTCGTCGATACGGTAGTATTCGCGGCGCTCTTCTTCATCTAATGTCGACATGGCGAACCCCAGGTAACGGTAATGGTCTGAGTGTAAAGCTGCTTACCAGACCCCGCCACCGGGACGTCTTCTTTTCCTCCGAACAAGCCCCGACATGTTCAGACCTCTCTTCGTATTTATCGGCACGCGTTATACCCGTGCAAAGCGTCGCAATCATTTTGTGTCGTTCATTTCCCTGACCTCGATGATCGGGCTCGCCTTGGGCGTGGTCGTGATGATCGTGGTGTTGTCGGTGATGAACGGCTTCGATCATGAGATGCGCACCCGCGTGCTGGGCATGGTGCCCCACGCGACCATCGAGGGCGATGCGCCCATCAGCGACTGGCAAAGCCTGGCCGCCAAGGTCAAGCAGAACCCCAAGGTGGTGGCCGTAGCGCCGTTTACCCAGATGCAGGGGCTGCTGACCAATGACGGCAAGGTGCAGAAAATCCTGCTCAATGCCATCGACCCGGTCCAGGAGCGCAACGTCTCGATCATCGACAAGTTCATGCTGCTGGGCAAACTCGACGACCTCGCGCCCGGCAGCTTCGGCATCGTCATCGGTGACAAGGCCGCGGCGAAGCTCGGCGTCGGCCTCGGCGACAAGCTGACCTTCGTCGCCCCGGAAGTCACCGTGACCCCGGCCGGGATGTTCCCGCGCATGAAGCGCTTCACCGTGGTCGGCACCTTCCACGTCGGCGCCGGCGAGATCGACGGCTACCTCGGCCTGACCAACCTCACCGACCTGGCGCGCCTGCACCGCTGGCAGCCGGACCAGGTGCAGGGCCTGCGCCTGAAGTTCAACGACCTGTTCGACGCCCCGCGCGGAGCCTGGGAAATTGCCCAGCACCTGGGCGAATCCCAGTACTACGCCCGCGACTGGACTCGCACCCACGGCAACCTGTACCAGGCCATCCGCATGGAAAAAGCCATGATCGGCCTGCTGTTGCTGCTGATCGTTGCCGTCGCTGCCTTCAACATCATCTCCACGCTGGTGATGGTGGTGAATGACAAGAAAGGCGATATCGCCATCCTGCGCACCCTGGGCGCCACGCCGGGGCAGATCATGGCGATCTTCATGGTGCAGGGCACCGTGATCGGCGTGGTCGGCACCTTGATCGGCACGGCCGTGGGAATCCTGGCCGCACTGAATGTGAGTGCGGCGATCGCCGGCCTCGAAACCCTGATCGGCCACAAGTTTCTCAACGCCGACGTCTACTTCATCGATTACCTGCCGTCCCAGGTGCAAACCCAGGACGTGCTGATGGTGGGTGGCGCCGCGTTGGTCCTGAGTTTCCTTGCCACCCTGTATCCAGCCTGGCGCGCGGCACGTACCCAGCCAGCACAGGCCTTACGTTATGAGTGAATCGGGCATGAGTGAAAAAGCAATCCTGAGCTGCCGCAACCTGGGCAAATCCTATGAGGAAGGCCCGGAATCGGTGGTGGTGCTGTCCAACCTGCAACTTGAACTGCATCCGGGCGAGCGCGTGGCGATCGTCGGCAGTTCCGGCTCCGGCAAAAGTACCTTGCTCAACCTGCTGGGCGGCCTCGATACGCCGTCCCAGGGCAGCGTCTGGCTGGCCGGTGAAGAGCTGTCGGCCCTGGGTGAAAAAGCCCGTGGCCAGTTGCGCAACCGTTCGCTGGGCTTTGTGTACCAGTTTCACCACCTGTTGCCGGAATTCACTGCGCTGGAAAACGTGTGCATGCCGCTGCTGATCGGCAAGACTGCGATCCCGCAGGCGCGCGAGCGTGCCAAGGCGTTGCTGGAGCGCGTCGGCCTTGGCCATCGCCTGGAGCACAAGCCGGCCGAATTGTCCGGCGGCGAGCGCCAGCGTGTGGCGATTGCCCGTGCCCTGGTGAACAACCCGGGCCTGGTGATGCTCGATGAGCCGACCGGCAACCTCGACTCCCACACCGCCCAGGGCATCAAGGACTTGATGCTGGAACTGAGCACCCAGATGCGCACCGCGTTCCTGGTGGTGACCCATGACATGAGCATGGCCCGCCAGATGGACCGTGTGCTGCACCTGCAGGAAGGTCACTTGGTCGCCATCTGACCCGTTTCAAGCCCGGTGCCTATAGCGCCGGGTTTTTTCATTTTTTCAACGGTGCCCGCGAATGTTCAGACCGTTATCGATTTTCATCGGCACGCGCTATACCCGCGCCAAGCGCCGCAACCGTTTTGTTTCGTTTATCTCGATGACCTCGATGATCGGCCTCGCCCTGGGCGTGCTGGCAATGATTGTGGTGCTGTCGGTGATGAACGGCTTCCAGCGCGAAATGAGCTCGCGCATCCTCGGCATGGTGCCCCACGCGACCATCGTCGGCGTGAACCCGATCGATGATTGGCAGCCGGTAGCTGCGGCGGCGATGAAAAATCCAGAAGTCACCGCCGCTGTTCCGTTCACGCAGATGGACGGCATGTTCTCCTACAAGGGCGCGATGCAGCCGATCGAGATCAGCGGCGTCGATCCGGCGCAGGAAGGCAAGGTGTCGATCGTGGCCCAGCACATCGTGCAGGGCAAACTCGACGACCTGAAGCCCGGCGAGTTCGGCGTGGTCGTCGGTGAAATCACCGCGCGGCGTTTTCGCCTGAGTGTGGGCGACAAGCTGACCCTGATCGTGCCGGAAATCAGCAGCGCTCCGGGCGGTATCACCCCACGCATGCAGCGCTTGAATGTGGTCGGCATCTTCAAGGTCGGCGCCGAGCTGGATGGCTCCATGGCCCTGATCCATATGGCTGACGCTGCCGAGATACAGCATTGGCAGCCGAACCAGGTGCAGAGCGTGCGCCTGGCGGTGAAGGACCTGTACGCAGCGCCCAAGGTCTCGACGGACATCGCCGGCAGCCTCGGTGCAGCCTACAAGGCGGACGACTGGACCCACACCCAGGGCAGCCTGTTCAGCGCGATGAAGATGGAAAAGACCATGATCGGCCTGCTGTTGCTGATGATCGTCGCCGTGGCGGCGTTCAACATCATCGCGACCTTGATCATGGTGGTGAACGACAAGGGCGCAGACATCGCGATCCTGCGCACCATCGGTGCCACGCCTCGGCAGATCATGGCGATCTTCATGGTGCAGGGCACGGTGATCGGCATCGTCGGCACCTTGATCGGCGGCGTGCTGGGGGTGATTGCGGCGCTGAATGTCAGTGAGCTGGTGGGCTGGCTGGAGCGCGTGACCGGGCAGCATATCTTCAGTTCGGATGTGTATTTTGTCAGCAACCTGCCGTCGGAGCTGCAGGGTGGGGATGTGTTGCTGATTTGCTCGGCGGGGTTTGTGTTGAGCTTCTTGGCGACCATCTACCCGGCGTATCGCGCAGCGAAGATTGAGCCGGCGCATGCCCTCAGATATTCGTAGCCGTTAACACCGCGATCGCAGGCAAGCCAGCTCCCACATTTGAATGTATTCACAAGCTGGCTTGCCTGCGATAGGGTCCGCCAGCTTGCCTCAATCCTCCTGCGGCAACTCAATCACAAACCGCGTCCATTCTGCCTGCGACTCACAATAAATCCTTCCGCCATGCGCTCGCACGATCGACTGGGTAATCGCCAGCCCCAGCCCCGCATGCTCGCTGCTGCCTTCGCGGCGCGCCGGGTCGACTCGATAGAAGCGATCAAACAGGCGCGGTAACAGCGCCGGTGCAATACCTTCACCGCTGTTCTCCACGGTCAGCGTCACCCCGCGAGCACCTTCTGTCATCCGTACCCGGACTTCGCCACCCGCCGGGGTAAACCGCAGCGCGTTATCCAGCAGGTTCGACAAGGCCCGGCGCAGCATGCTGCGATCGCCGCGTGTATGGGCAGCGCCTGCGCACACCAGGCTGACCTGCGCGTCTTCGGCCAGCAGCGTGAAGAACTCCAGTAACGCGTCGACTTCCTCCGCCAGCGCCAGCGGTTCGCGCGTGGGCACCAGCAAGCCGTGGTCGGCCTTGGCCAGGTAGAGCATGTCGTTGACCAGTTGCGCCATCCATTGCAGCTCTTCCAGGTTGCTGTGCAGCGCCTCGCGGTAGTCCTCCAGCGGGCGCGGCTGGGTGAGGATGACCTGGGTGTGGGTCAATAGGTTCGACAGCGGCGTGCGCAGTTCGTGGGCGATATCGGCGGAGAAAGCCGAAAGGCGCTGGAACGCGTCATCCAGGCGACCGAGCATCGCGTTGAAGACCTGCGCCAGTTCCGCCAGCTCTGGCGGCATGTGCTGTTCGGGCAGGCGCTGGGTCAGGGAATGCGCGGAGACGCTGGCCGCCACATCGCCCATGCGTCGCAAGGGCCGCAACCCACTGCGCGCTGCCCAGGCGCCGAGCAATGCGGTGGCCAGGGCCGAGAGGCCGACGGTCAACCAGATCAGGTGCTGCATGCGCTGCAGGAAGTGCTGGTGGTGAGTGATGTCGAGTATCAGGCTCAGTTGCGGGGAGTCCGGTTGGCTTGGCGCCAGTGGCACGTTGTACACGCGGTAGTCGGTGCCGGCGTTCTGCAGGCGGTGCAAGCCCGGTGCCTCGGGCAAGCTCATGCCCGCCGCGCCGTCAAACCAGCGCTGGTCAGCGGCGCTGATGCGCAGCGTCAGGTCGGGTTGGCGAGTGAGTTCGGTGCGCAGTTGCGCTTCGCGCTGGGCAAACAGCTGCGGCGTGTCGACGCCTTGCAAGGTACTGCGCAAGGCGACTAGTTTGCCGTCGAGCAGTTGCTGGTCCAGCTCGATAAAGTGCGTTTCGCTGGCATGATTGAACAGCACGCCGGCCAGCAGCGACACCACCGCAGTACAGCCGGCAAACAGCAAGGCCAGGCGGCTGGCCAGGGACAGGCGCGAGATCAATTGCACCGTGCCTCCAGCACATAACCCATGCCGCGCACGGTGTGGATCAGCTTGGTGGGGTAGTTGTCGTCGACTTTCAGGCGCAACCGGCGGATCGCCACTTCGATGATGTTGGTGTCGCTGTCGAAATTCATGTCCCAGACCTGGGAGGCAATCAGCGACTTGGGCAGCACTTCGCCCTGGCGGCGCAGCAACAGTTCCAGCAGCGAGAACTCCTTGGCGGTGAGATCGATGCGCTGGCCGTCCCGTTCGACACGGCGGCGAATCAAATCCAGGCGCAGGTCGGCCAACTGCAAGGCGGTTTCCTGCGGGGCACTGCTGCCACGGCGCAACAGGCTGCGCACGCGTGCCAGCAGTTCGGAAAAGGCGAAGGGTTTGACCAGGTAGTCGTCGGCGCCGAGTTCCAGGCCGTGCACGCGGTCTTCCACGGCGTCCCGGGCGGTCAGGAACAGCACCGGAATATCCAGGCCGGCGCCGCGCACCGCTTGCAGGATTTGCCAGCCGTCGCGGCCGGGCAGCATCACATCGAGGATCAGCAGGTCGTAGTCGCCGGTCAACGCCAGGTGCTGACCGCTGGCGCCGTCGGCCACCCATTCGGTGGTAAAGCCAGCCTCGGCCAGGCCCTGGCGCAGGTATTGGCCGGTTTTGGGTTGGTCTTCGACAATCAACAGTTTCATGGGCAGCTCTTGGCAAACAGGGCACGACCGGCTTTATACCGTGGGGGCCGGGGTAAGGGCGCAACCTGACAAAGTTGTAATCTAGCAGTCAGCTGGCTGGCAGCGGCGTCATCTTAGAGTGCTGATCCTGCGGTTTACATAGTTTCGGAGAAGAGAGATGGCGTTGCGTACTCCCCTGATGTTGGCAAGCTGCCTGTTGGCGCTGAGTTTCGGTGCGGCGGCTGACCCGGCTCACACTTACGCGTTCGGCCAGCCGGCGCCGGCGAACCAGGCCACGCGCACCGTGCAAGTCACGCTGCAGGATATTTCCTTTTCACCCAAGTCCTTGGACGTCAAGGCTGGTGAGACGGTGCGCTTTGTACTCGTCAACAAAGGCCAGTTGCTCCATGAATTCAACCTGGGTGACGCGGCGATGCATGCCGAGCACCAGAAGGAAATGTTGCAGATGCAAGCCAGCGGCATGCTTACCGCCACCGGTATGGGCAAGATGGATCACAGTGCGATGGGCCATGGCGACATGGGCGGCATGAAGCACGACGACCCCAACAGTGTGCTGGTGGAGCCGGGCAAAACCGCCGAGCTGACCTGGACCTTTACCAGGGCTACCGGGCTTGAATTCGCGTGCAACCTGCCGGGGCATTACCAGGCGGGGATGGTCGGCAAGCTGACCGTCGAGTAAGGCGGTTCTTAGAGGCGGGATCAAAGGCTGGTAGACTGGCGGGGTTTATTTAGCCAGGTTTCCGCCATGCATCCCGCAGCCGAACATTCGCCGCTGGGCAAGTCCAGTGAATACATCTCCACCTACACCCCCTCGTTGCTGTTCCCGATTCCGCGCGCCGCCAAATGGGCCGAGCTGGGCCTGAGCGCCGAGACCCTGCCTTATAAAGGCGTGGATTTCTGGAATTGCTTCGAATTGTCCTGGTTGTTGCCATCGGGCAAGCCGGTGGTGGCCATCGGTGAATTCAGCATTCCGGCCGATTCGCCGAACATCATCGAATCCAAGTCATTCAAGCTGTACCTCAATTCGCTCAACCAGAGCGCGTTTGCCGACGTACACAGCCTGGAAGCCACCCTGCGCACCGACCTCAGCGCGGCTGCCGGCAAGCCTGTGAGCGTGCGCGTGCGCAGCCTGGCCGAGGTTGAAGCCGAAGGCGTGCAGGCTTTGCCGGGTGTGTGCATCGACGATCTGGATATCAGCGTCAGCAACTACGAACACCCGCGCCCCGAACTCTTGCGCTGCGATGCTTCGCGTGTGGTCGAGGAGAGCGTGCACAGCCACTTGCTCAAATCCAACTGCCCGGTGACCAGCCAGCCAGACTGGGGCAGCGTGGTGGTGGACTATCGCGGGGCAGCACTCGATCACGCCAGTTTGCTCGAATACCTGGTGAGCTTTCGCCAGCATTCGGACTTCCATGAGCAGTGCGTGGAGCGCATCTTCCTGGACCTGCAGCGCTTGCTCAAGCCAGAGAAACTGACGGTGTATGCGCGGTATGTGCGGCGTGGCGGGCTGGATATCAATCCGTACCGCAGCACCGAGGATGTGGCGTTCCAGAACGTGCGCCTGGCTCGCCAGTAGCTATCACGCCAATCAAATGTGGGAGCTGGCTTGCCTGCGACGGCGGTGTATCAGTCACCTTATGGATGACTGAATGATCGCGATCGCAGGCAAGCCAGCTCCCACATGGGTTTCTGCGCTTGCCTTGGGGCTTGGTTCAGATCCCGATGTTGCCCAGGGTGATCATGATATTGCGCAATGTCCCGGAAATGACCGGATGATCGGCATCGAACTCTATGGCCGCTTGGTTCACATCATCGGAAATACTCGGCGTCTGAGTCGCCGGTTCAAGTTCAAGTTGTAATTCAAACTTGGCAATCAAGGCTTCCAGCGCTTCGCGTTTTTCTTCCGGCAGCGGCGGTTCCTGTTCCAACTGCCCGCGCAGGATCTCGACCTGTTCTTCCAGTTTTTTGCGATCAGGCATGACGTGGTTCCTTTTATCGATAGGCACTGCCATAGACCACGGCACGCCGAGAAAGGTCTACGAGCTGACCTGTAGATTAATCCACTGGCGCCCTCCGTGCATGATCTCGATCAGGGCTTCTCGCCCTTGAGCTGGCGCAGGCTGATGTCGGCCAGGCAACTGCCGAGCTCGCCCAGGTGGTCGATCACCGAGTGCACGCCCAGGCCATAAAGGGCGACGGTGGCCTTGCCGCGCTTGTACTCGCGTTCCTGCTCGCTCAGTGCCTGCCATTGCTCGGGGGCCATGCCGCACAGCGAGCCGCACGAGGCCAGACCGATGGTCCACAGGCCAGCGTTCAGCCCCGATTGCAGCAAACGCGGTTCGCCGCTGACCAGCACGCAGCCTTCCAGGCGTTCAATATTCAGTTCCATCAAGGCTTGCCAGCACGCGTGGGGCGCAGGCCAGCGGATGGAGGAGGGCGATGCAGCCTTGAGCCACTCGGGGAGTGAGGCCGACAGCGCGGTGGTCACCGGGGGTGGCAATTCATCCAGCCAGGCGCAGGGCACGCCTTGATCCTTCAGGCTGCGCAGGATTTTCAGGGCGCCGGGCGTGGCATGGGAGCCAAGCGGGGGGGAATCGGTGCGTGCCCGGGAACCGAAGTCCACCAGGCAGCCACTCAGGCCAAACAGAACTGCAGTCAAGGCAGGCGCGCTGGCGATGGCAATCTCGGCGTGAGGCATTTCAACATCCCTGAAATAGCCCTGACGCTAACGGGTCACGATGACAAGCCGATGACAGCAGGGTTAATTGTAGGAATTTTGTGCATTTCCCGTATGTCGTTTCCTGCATGCTGCCTAATTGGACACTTCCGTCATATACTGGCCGTCTTATTCAGGGCATAGCGCCCATGACAGACCATTCAAGGAGCAAAAGCTATGCGCTGGAGCCACTACTTCGCTCAGCTGTCGGTGTGTGCCACTGTGCTGCTGGCGCCGTTCGCCGCACAGGCCGCGTCCGAAGACGATCCATGGGAAAGCGTCAACCGCCCGATCTTCACCTTCAACGACACCGTGGATACCTACGCGCTCAAGCCGTTGGCCCAGGGCTATCAGTTTGTGACCCCGCAGTTCGTGCAGGACGGCGTGCACAACTTCTTCCGCAACATCGGCGATGTCGGCAACCTGGCCAACAACGTGCTGCAACTCAAGCCGCATGCGGCGGGTGTGGACACGGCTCGCCTGCTGATGAACACCACCTTCGGTGTGCTGGGCTTTATCGATGTCGGCACCAAAATGGGGCTGCAGCGCAGTGACGAAGACTTCGGCCAGACCCTCGGCTACTGGGGCGTCGGCAGCGGGCCTTACGTGATGCTGCCGTTGCTGGGCCCGAGCACCTTGCGTGACGCGCCGTCCAAGTACGTGGACAGCTACACTCAACCGTACCGCTACATGAACGATATCGGCTGGCGCAACAGCACCTTCGGCCTGAATATCGTGGACACCCGTGCCAGCCTGCTCGACAGCGAAAAGCTGATCACCGGCGACAAATACACGTTTATCCGCAACGCCTACCTGCAGAACCGTGAGTTCAAGGTCAAGGATGGCAAGGTCGTCGACGACTTCTAAGCCGTGACGTTTTGAAATGAAAAAAGGCGACCCTGGCGGTCGCCTTTTTTTGTGCGCACTTTTCAGTGCATTTTCAAGATCTTGAGGCCCAGTTGCTGCTCGTCACCGGTGGTCCTGGTCCAGACCACTTCGGTGTCCGCCTCCAACCCTTTGAGTGCGGCGTGCTCCGATTCGATGCGCACCGTCAGGTGATCGCCTGCGTTGAATTGGCGAGGCGCCTGGACCTGCATTCCGGCGCTTGAAAGGTCCACGCACACCCCGGCAATCTCCTGCCCGGCGTGGATAAGAGACACATCGGCATCCACGCGCATGCGGATGAAATCGCGTTTTTCGGCGTAGTCGCGCTCGTGTTCGCTCATGGGTTCCATCCTTACTTTGTGTTGTGGTCGTGCCCGTTCTTATAACTCCCGGTGATTTGCGGTGTAAAGACGCCCGGCGACCATCGGCATGAGCTTGAAACCCCTGGCGGATGGGAGTACCGTCTGCGCCTTAGAAGGGCACCTCTGCTTTACCGTTGTGCGTGGGCTAAAATCCCGTATGTTGTAGGACAGAGAGGCTAGAAAGCGAATCCAGTACGTGCGCCCGGCCATTGCCGAGCCACCTACGCCAACCTAATTCTGGCGCCGTTTGCCCACATGCAAAAAACCAGTGCCACGCTGCTGATAATCGATGACGACGAAGTAGTGCGCGCGAGCCTCGCGGCCTATTTGGAAGACAGTGGCTTCAGCGTCCTGCAGGCCAGCAATGGCCAACAGGGTCTCCAAGTGTTCGAGCGCGACAAGCCCGACCTCGTGATCTGCGACCTGCGCATGCCCCAGATGGGCGGCCTCGAGCTGATTCGCCAGGTGACCGAGCTTGCCCCGCAGACGCCGGTGATTGTCGTGTCCGGTGCCGGGGTGATGAACGATGCCGTC
Source organism: Pseudomonas sp. 13B_2.1_Bac1 (assembly GCF_025466155.1). Classification (NCBI taxonomy): domain Bacteria; kingdom Pseudomonadati; phylum Pseudomonadota; class Gammaproteobacteria; order Pseudomonadales; family Pseudomonadaceae; genus Pseudomonas; species Pseudomonas sp. 13B_2.1_Bac1. The sequence continues at coordinate 85,877 of NZ_JANLOH010000085.1, forward strand.
GAGGCCTTGCGCCTGGGCGCTGCCGACTACCTGATCAAGCCCCTGGAAGACCTGGCGGTGCTGGAGCACTCGGTACGTCGCGCCTTGGACCGTGCACGCCTGTTGTTGGAAAACCAGCGTTACCGCGAAAAGCTCGAAACCGCCAACCGCGAACTCGAAGCCAGCCTGAACCTGCTCCAGGAAGACCAGAATGCCGGTCGCCAGGTGCAGATGAACATGTTGCCGGTCAGCCCGTGGACCATCGACGAATTCCAGTTCGCTCACCAGATCATCCCGTCGTTGTACCTGTCGGGTGATTTCGTCGACTACTTCCGTGTTGATGAGCGGCGTGTCGCGTTTTACCTGGCCGATGTTTCCGGCCATGGCGCATCCTCTGCTTTTGTAACCGTGTTGTTGAAGTTCATGACCACACGGCTGTTGTTCGAATCCAAGCGCAATGGCACCTTGCCGGAGTTCACCCCCTCCGAGGTGTTGGGCCACATCAACCGGGGCTTGATCAGCTGCAAGCTGGGCAAGCACGTGACGATGGTAGGCGGCGTGATTGATGAAGAAACCGGTCTTTTGACCTACAGCATCGGCGGTCACCTGCCGATGCCGGTTTTGTACACTCCCGACAGTGTGCGCTACCTGGAAGGGCGTGGCCTGCCCGTAGGCTTGTTCAATGAAGCGACCTACGAAGACCACATCCTGGAGCTGCCGCCGACGTTCAGCTTGACGCTGATGTCCGATGGCATCCTGGACCTGCTTCCAGAGCCTACACTCAAAGAGAAAGAAGCCGCCTTGCCCCAAAAGGTCAAGTCGGCGGGCGGCAGCCTGGATGGCCTGCGGCAGGTTTTTGGATTGGCCACGCTAGGGGAGATGCCGGATGATATCGCCCTATTGGTGTTGAGCAGGAATCTTTGATGAGTACCGGAAGAATCCAATTCGCCGAGCAAGACGGGACCTTCGTCCTGAAATTTGTCGGTGAAGTGCGCCTGACCTTGTGTTCGGCGCTGGATGCGACGATTGAGCGGATTTTCACAGCGTTGAATTTTTCGGCGATCGTGATTGATCTGACCGAAACCCGCAGCATCGATAGCACCACCCTTGGGTTGTTGGCCAAGTTGTCCATTCTGTCTCGGCAGAAGGTCGGCCTGTTGCCGACGGTCGTCACCACCCATGAAGACATCACCCGTCTGCTGCAGTCCATGGGTTTTGACCAGGTGTTCAACATCGTTGATCGCCCGATCCCATGCCCAGAATGCCTGACCGACCTGCCTTCCCAGGATCAGTCCGAGGAAGTGGTGCGGGTCAAGGTGCTGGAAGCGCACAAGATCCTGATGGGCCTGAACGAGTCCAATCGCGAAGCGTTCCACGACCTCGTGAATGCCCTCGAACGCCACTGACCTGAATTCCAACGGTAGGCGCTGGCTTGCCAGCGATGGCGGCGCGTCAGTCAGCCTATCTGTTGCTGCCGCACCCGTGAGCAAGCGTGCTCCTGCAGCTTGAACGGTGGCCGGCTCAAGATCGATGAAACACAAAAAAGGGCGGTACCCGCGAGGGTGCCGCCCTTTTTGCTGCCGCCGCTTTTACAGCTTGGCAGTCAGCAACGCCTCCAGCTTCTCCTGGTCGCGAGCAAACTGACGAATCCCCTCGGCCAGCTTCTCGGTGGCCATCGCATCCTCGTTGGACTCCCAACGGAACTGCGCTTCTGTCAGATGCACACGGGTTTCACCGGCATGGCCTGGCGAAAGCTTGCGCTCCAGCTTGCCTTCATCGGCTGCCAGCTTCTCCAGCAGGTCCGGGCTGATGGTCAGGCGATCACACCCGGCCAGCTCTTCGATCTGGCTCAGATTGCGGAAGCTCGCTCCCATCACCACGGTCTTGTAGCCATTGGCCTTGTAGTAGTTGTAGATGCGCGTTACCGACTGCACCCCTGGGTCTTCGGCGCCGGTGTAGTCATTGCCATTGGCCTTCTTGTACCAGTCATAGATACGGCCCACGAACGGCGAGATCAGGAACACGCCGGCTTCTGCGCACGCTACGGCCTGGGCGAAGGAGAACAGCAGCGTCAGGTTGGTCTGGATGCCTTCTTTCTCGAGCTTCTCCGCCGCGCGGATACCTTCCCAGGTGGAGGCGATCTTGATCAGCACGCGATCACGGCCAACACCAGCCTTGTCGTACAGGTCGATCAGGCGATGCGCACGCTTGAGCACGGCGTCGGTATCGAATGACAGGCGCGCATCCACTTCGGTGGAGATGCGCCCAGGCACCACTTTCAGGATCTCCTGGCCGACGGCCACTGCAAACCGGTCGCTGGCCAGGCCGACATCACCGTTGCAGTCCTTCACGCACTCATCCAGCAGCTTGGCATAGCCTGGAATCGAGGCGGCCTTGAGCAGCAGGGAAGGGTTGGTGGTGGCGTCTTGCGGCTTGAGCTTGGCGAGGGTTGAGAAATCGCCGGTATCGGCTACGACAGTGGTGAATTGCTTGAGTTGTTCCAGCTTGGAAGTCATGGGCGTGCTCTGTCCTATGGGTCTGATGACATTACCCGAGCGCTGGCAGGCGCTCAAGGGCGCAAATGCGTTCGATCGTTTGCGAGGGTAACAACCTGAAAACAGCCGTTTGAATGACTGATCGAGCTGCTAAATAGGAGGGCAAAACGGCCGGCAGGTTCAACCCAACTGCCTTTCGGGCAGCGCAGCCAGTGGAAGCCGTCTCCCTGTGGCGAGCAGGCTTGCCCTGCGTTGGGTCGCGCAGCGCCCCTAAAACCTATGAACGCGTTCCAACTGAAAAATCGCATCAGTCCTACTGGGGGCGCTTCGCACCCCAACGCAGGGCAAGCCTGCTCGCCACAACAGTCCAGCCACTCAACAGTTCCCTGACACGCAGCCCATCAGCGCCCCTCCAACAACTCCCCAGCCTGGTCCAGCAACGCCAAAGGGGCCGTGGCTTTATGAATGTCCACCGACAACAACTGCCGAAACTTGCGCGCCCCGGGGAAACCCGTGCCGAGTCCCAGCACATGCCGCGTGATGTGATGCATCGAACCGCCCGTGGCCAAGTGCTGCGCAATATAAGGCCGCAACTGCGCCAGCGCCTCAGCCCGGCTGATCACCGGCTGCGAGCTGCCATACAACTGCTGATCCACCTCTGCCAGCAAATACGGATTGTGATAGGCCTCGCGGCCGAGCATTACGCCGTCAAATGTCTGCAAGTGCTCGTGGCACTGTTCCAGCGTCTTGATCCCGCCATTGAGGATAATCTCCAGCTCGGCAAAATCCTGCTTCAACTGCGCCGCCACGTCATAACGCAACGGTGGAATGTCCCGATTCTCCTTGGGCGACAACCCCTCCAGAATCGCAATCCGCGCATGCACGGTAAAACTGGTGCAGCCCGCGTCCTTGACCTGCCCGACGAAATCACACAGCTCGGCGTAACTGTCCCGGCCGTTGATCCCGATACGATGCTTCACAGTCACCGGAATCGACACCGCATCCCGCATCGCCTTCACGCAATCCGCCACCAACGCCGGGTGCGCCATCAGAATCGCGCCGATCATATTGTTCTGCACCCGGTCGCTCGGGCAGCCGACGTTCAGGTTCACCTCGTCATACCCCGCAGCCTCAGCCATGCGCGCGCACGCAGCCAGATCCGCCGGCACACTGCCGCCCAACTGCAACGCAAGCGGGTGCTCGGCTTCGTTGTGACGCAGGAAGCGTTCGTGATCGCCGTGCAGGATTGCGCCGGTGGTGACCATCTCGGTGTAAAGCAGGGCGTGCTTGGAGAGCAGGCGCAGGAAGTACCGGCAGTGGCGGTCGGTCCAATCCATCATAGGGGCGACGGAAAAGCGGCGGGACAAGGGTTGCGATAAAGCGCTGGTCAGGGACATTGGACAATCTGAGTGGGTAAGGCAGAGGGGGCGAGTTTATCAGGAATCAAGGGCAGGATTCGTGCTCTGCCTGCCCTGGTCCAGGATGCCCGGCTTCAATCACCCCGAAACGACAGTCCTTTATGAAAAATCTCGAGACTGGCGCGGCGGTGAAGGTTGCGCCTGCATGCCAGTCGACCGAAGAGAGGGGATCTCCTCGCCCCCGACACCGCAAAAAGTCATTGTGAAAAAAGAGTGGCGCAGTGCAGTAATGGCTCCAGGCTATCACCGTCATATGCTATGTATTAATCTCATCACCAACAAACGTGAATAATTCCTTTTTGTTCTGGTGGGTGTTTTTTGAATCGACTGCCCGCGTATTGATTGCAGCCTGAACCGCAGCTGTCATGTAGAGAAACTTCATGATGCCTGGCAACCCACAGGCATAGGATCACCCGCACGACACATTCGTTCACGCTTCAGCCGCCAGGGATCTGAAAAATGCGCTTGAACCTGATAAAAACCATGCTTATTGCCGGTGTTGTGCTGCTCAGTGGTTGCGCGGGCGTCAGCACCAGTACATGCCTTTCCGAAGGCTGCCAGTCGTTCGATGGTCATGGCGCCGCAAATGCGACCAAGGTGAACATTGGCGGGAGCGGGTTGGGCAGTAGTTTCAGCCAGTACAGCTCAGGCTTGCTGCACGATTAAACCCGTGATCGGGGCAGGGTCGCCTGCCCCTTTTTCGTTCAATGACCGCCCTGCATCCGTCGCGCGATCAGGTAAACGCCCAGCCCGACCAGCGCCGTGGCCGCGCCGATATAACCGGTGCTGGTCCATCCCAGCCCCGCTGTAATCGCCATGCCGCCAAACCACGGGCCCAGCGCGTTGGCCAGGTTGAACGCGGCATGGTTGGACGCAGCCGCCAGGCTCGGCGCTTCGTGCGCGATGTCCATCAGGCGGATTTGCAGCGGTGCCGCCAGTGACACCATGGTGCCGACCAGGCCGATGCCCAGCAGCACGCCCCAGAGCGACCCGGCGGCGAATGGGAAGAACAGCAGCACCGCCATCGACCACACCAGAATCAAACCCACCGCCCGAAATTGCAGGCGATCAAACAGTTTGCCGCCGGCAATGTTGCCGATAATTCCGCCGACGCCAAAGGCGGCCAGCCCGAACGGAATCCATTGCGGTGACACCTTGGTGACTTCAAGCATCGTCGGCGCCAGGTAGCTGAACACGCAGAACATCCCGGCAAAGCCGATGGCGCCAATGGCCAGGGCCATCCACACCTGGGGTTTGGTGAAGGCGCGCAGTTCCTTGCGCGGGTCGCTGCGCGGTTCATCGCGGCGATCGGGGACGTAGCGCCAGACCAGCGCAATCGTGCACACGGCGATGGCACTGACCAGTGCAAATGCCGAACGCCAGCCCAGATACTGGCCGAGGAAGGTGGCAATCGGGTTGCCCAGCAGCATCGCCAGGGTCAGCCCCATCATTACCCGCGCGACGGCGCCGGCGCGTTTGTCGGTGGGCACCATGCTGGAGGCGACAACGGCCGCGATGCCAAAGTAGGCGCCGTGGGGCAGGCCACTGATAAAGCGGAAAGCCACCAGTGAACCAAAGGTCGGGGTGAACGCCGTGGCCAGGTTGCCCAGGGCATACAGCCCCATCAACAACAGCAACATATGTTTGCGCAGCAGTTTGGCGCCGAGGATTGCCAGCAGTGGCGCGCCGACCATCACGCCCAGCGCATAGGCACTGATGGCGTGGCCGACCTGGGGTTCGCTGAGGTTGAGGTTGTGGGCAATGTCGGGCATCAGGCCCATGATGGCGAATTCGCCGGTACCGATAGCGAAAGCGCCCACGGCCATGGCCGCTTCCATTTTGGCGGCACTGCGCGCGGGCAGCACGTGCCCGGGAGTTTGGTGGATAGACATGGATCGCTCTGTTTGGATGAATGGCACGAAGGAGAGCCGCCGATGCTACGCAAGCAGCGACGAAGGTGTCTAGAACAGCCTTTTCCGGCAGAGTTCCATCGCCCTGGCTACCCTGTGACCCCACGTCGCGCCCATCGGGCTTGACAGTAAAGCGTTAAAACCCGCGTTTTAGAGCTGTCAATTGGCCAAACAGCGCATAACCGCTGTTTGGCGTGATATTCTGCGCGCCGTCTTGGTCTAGTCTTTCCCCGGTGCGTACACCCGTATACGTCCCGGTGATTGGCTGTCGCCCAGGTAGCTGAAGCCAATAATGATAAGAAGTCAGCGCAGAAGGGACATAAAAGTGAGGTCGACACGTCGGCCTTGTGTGCCCACCCTGCGGTCCCCGAATGAATGTGCACACCCCACGATGCGTTGCCTGGCGCAGCGTGATTGAGGGGTGCCCATGATCCGGATCGGCAGGGCGGATGGCGTTTTATCATAGGTGCTACTGATGTTTAAAAAAGTAAACACTGCCCTGCTGGGGCTGGCTTTGTCGCTGGGGATAACGTCCGTTCACGCGGAAGAGGCAAAGAAAGTCGATGTGCTGCTGATCGGCGGCGGCATCATGAGTGCGACCCTGGGTGTATGGCTCAATGAGCTGCAGCCGGACTGGTCGATGGAAATGGTCGAGCGCCTCGACGGCGTGGCCGAAGAAAGCTCCAACGGCTGGAACAACGCCGGTACCGGTCACTCGGCCCTGGCTGAGCTGAACTACACCCCCGAAGACAAGAACGGCAACGTTGAGATCCCTAAAGCGGTCGAAATCAACGAAGCGTTCCAGATCTCCCGTCAGTTCTGGTCCTGGCAGGTCCAGCAGGGCGTGCTGAAGAACCCGCGTTCGTTCATCAACTCCACGCCGCACATGAGCTTTGTGTGGGGCGATGACAACATCAAGTTCCTCAAGAAGCGTTACGAAGCACTGAAAGCCAGCCCGTTGTTCGCCGGCATGCAGTACTCCGAAGACCCGGCGCAGATCGCCAAGTGGGTTCCGCTGATGATGGAAGGGCGTGACCCGAACCAGAAAATCGCGGCCACCTGGACCCCGATCGGCACCGACGTGAACTTCGGCGAGATCACCCGCCAGTTCGTCGCTCACCTGCAAACCACGCCGAAGTTTGATCTGAAACTGTCGAGCGAGGTGCAGGACATCACCAAGAACGCCGACGGTTCGTGGCGCGTCAGCTACAAAAACCTGAAAGACGGTACCAAGACTGAAACCGACGCCAAGTTCGTGTTCATCGGCGCTGGCGGCGGTGCCTTGCACCTGCTGCAGAAGTCGGGTATCCCGGAAGCCAAGGAATACGCCGGCTTCCCAGTGGGTGGTTCGTTCCTGGTGACTGATAACCCAGCCATCGCCGAGCAGCACTTGGCCAAGGCCTACGGCAAGGCTTCGGTTGGCGCGCCACCGATGTCGGTTCCGCACCTGGACACCCGCGTGCTTGATGGCAAGCGCGTCATCCTGTTTGGCCCATTCGCGACCTTCTCGACCAAGTTCCTGAAAGAAGGCTCGTACCTGGACCTGCTGACCAGCACCACCACCCACAACATCTGGCCAATGACCAAAGTCGGTATTCGCGAATACCCACTGGTCGAGTACCTTGCCGGCCAACTGATGCTGTCGGATGACGACCGCTACAACGCGCTGAAAGAGTACTTCCCGAACGCCAAGAAAGAAGACTGGCGCCTGTGGCAAGCCGGTCAGCGCGTGCAGATCATCAAGCGTGACGAAGAGCAGGGCGGCGTCCTGAAACTCGGTACCGAAGTGGTCAGCTCCGCCGACAACACCATCGCAGGCCTGTTGGGTGCATCGCCAGGCGCGTCCACCGCGGCTCCGATCATGCTGACCGTGCTGCAGAAAGTGTTCAAGGACAAGGTCGCGACCCCTGAGTGGCAGGAAAAACTGCACCAGATCGTACCGAGCTACGGCACCAAGCTGAACGACAGTCCTGAGGCTGTTGCCAAGGAATGGGCGTACACCGCCGGTATCCTGCAACTGACCCCACCGCCTGCGATTCCGCAGCTCACCGCTCCAAAGGCCACCGAGGCTGCCAAGCCTGCGGCTGAGCCGACCAAGCCGGCTTCTGACCTGGCGCTGTAAGCCAAGTACCGAGCCTGTGTAAAAAGCCCGCTGAACCGGTAACGGTCAGCGGGCTTTTTTATGCGCAGTGCTACACCTTGAAGTGCCTGACCTGCTCATGCAGGTGCAACGCCAATGCATTGCCGGTATCGCAGAGGAGGTACAGGTGCTGCGCCGACAGCGGCGGCAGTTCCGTCACGTGTTTCAACCCTTCGCCCATGCGGCTTTTTTCCATCAGGCCTACCGCCACGCCACTGCGCACACAGGCTTCAACCGCTGATGAGTTGGGGCTCTCCAGCAACACACGGTGGTAAACCCCGTGATCCTTCAACGCCTGCAAGGCCGCCGCGCGGTAGGGGCAGCCGGCGACAGGCACGGTGATCGGCAATGCCCCGTTCGACGCACAGCTAAAGCCCTCGGCCGCAACCCACAACGGTTGAACCGACCCCAGGCGTTCACCCTGTGCCAGCGGTTGTGCGCTCACGGTAATGGCCAGGTCCAGCTGGTTTGCCATGAATAAATTCAGCAGTTCACCACTGGTACGTGCTTCTACTTCCAGTTCGAGCAGCGGGTTGTCGGCGATCAAGTCGGGCAGGAATTCCTGCATGAATGCCGGTGCGTAGGTGTCGGGAATGCCCAGGCGGATTTTGCCCTGCATGCGCTGGGGCATCAGCGTGATCAGCAGGCGGTCGTGGCTCTTGAGAAATTCGGTGGTTTCGCCGAGGAGTTTCAGGCCGTACAGCGTCAGCTCCACACCCTGGTTGCTGCGGCTGAACAAGCGTTGGCCGACTTGGTCTTCGAGTTTTTGAATCTGCGTGGTCACGGTCGACGCGCTGCGGTGCACATGTTCGGCCGCCTCGTTGAAGCGCCGAAAGCGCGCCACGGCGTGGAAGGTGCGTAACAAGTCGATATTCAATTGTCTGGCCATGATTCCACTATTGCGGATTGATAGTGCAGGTTATTCAAATATACAGAATCATGCGTGGCCCTTAGCCTTTCAGTCAACGTGCACTGACCGGAGGCTTCATGACGCGATCAACCTTAAAGCGGCTGCTGTTGCAGGTGGCGTTCGTGCTGTCGTGGAGCTCAGGCTATATCGGCGCCAAATTGGGCACGCAGGGTAGTGGTGCGTTCAACTTGCTGTTCTGGCGTTTTCTGTTGGTCTCGGTGTGCCTGGGACTGTTCCTCAACGTGAGGTTGTTGCGGGTCTCGTGGGCACAGGTTCGCCATTACGCCGTGATCGGATTTCTCTCGCAGTTCCTGTATCTGAGTTGTCTCTACGTCGCGATCCAGAATGGCTTGCCTCCCGGCATCGCGGCGATCATCGCCGCGTTGCAGCCGTTGATGACGGCGGCATTGTCGACCGGCAGCGCTACCGAGCGCAGTGGGGGCTGGCAGTGGATCGGCCTGATGATCAGCTTCGCTGGGGTTTCCATCGTGATAGCTGGGCAGCATGGCAGTGATGCAGGCAGCGTCGGCTGGGTCATGTACGTGTTGCCACTCGCCGCGGCGCTGGGGCTGACGCTGGCGACCCTGTATGAGCGCCGCACGGTGCAGAAAACGGACGCTGGGTTGGTGTTGCCGCTGTTCATCCAGTCGCTGCTGACCTTGATCGGCTTTACCGGCGCCGTGCTCTACACCGACACGCTGAGTATTCCCCACGACCCTGACGTGTTGATCTCAATCGTCTGGCTCACCGTGTTCTCGACCTTCGTCGCCTATTTGAGCCTGTGGATGCTGCTGCGCGTGATGACCGCGACCCACGTGGCCGCGCTGGTCTATCTGGAGCCGCCGGTCACCCTGGTGTGGGCGGCACTGATGTTTGGCGACGTGATCCATGCGCCGACCTACGCCGGCATTGCCGTGGTCGCCGCCGGGCTGCTGTTGGTGCGCTTGAAACGACCGACCGTCGCGTGCAGCGCTTGAGGGCGGCGGGTTCAGCAAGCTGACAGACATCACCTGTTAAAAAGTACCCAGGGCCAAGCAGGAGCGTGGCTGCAACAAGGGGGCATTTTTCAGCGATGCAGGTACTGGGCGCCAGCGCCCGAGGATTGTTTATGTGGCTACGTTATGCGGCACTGGCGGCCATGGTCGTCGCGGCATCCGGGTGTGTGCAAGAACGCGTTGTGCATGAGCGCAGGCCGGTGCAACGTGAGTATGTCGAAGTCGTCGCGCCGCAACCGCCGCCGGTGCAGGTGATTGAAGTCGAGCCGCCGGTTCGCTACGGCTATATCTGGTCACGCGGTTACTGGCGTTGGGAAGGCGGGCGCTACGTCGCGGTGCACGGCCACTGGGAGCCGGTGCGCGAAGGTTATCGCTATGTGCATCCGCATTGGGTGCAGCGCAATGATGGGTATCACTGGCAGGCGGGTGGTTGGGTTCGCTGACCCCGGCTGAATCGGTAGCGTTTTTGCAGGCGTAAGCTTGCGCCTGCAAAAAACCTTAAATCGGCTTCTGGGTCCCCAGCAGCCGAACTTCCCGCAACAGCGCCGCGCCCAATTGATCGGTGCCCAACTCCCTATAACCCACCGCCTTGACCTCGCCATTCTCCTCTGCCTGGATGAGGATCACTGGGGTTTCCTTGCCGGTGGCTTCGTCGATGTGCATGGCGTACTGGGGAATATCCAGCTTGATCGGTGTACCCGCCGCCTGGCCTTTCACGTTGATCAGGAAGGCGGCGCAACCGGTATCGACATCCATGCTGGTGGCGGAGCGGCCGCTGACAAAGCAGCTCTTCGGCAGGTCGGGCCAGGTGATGGTGTCGGCCAGGACGAGGGTCGGGGCTATGGCCAGGGCGGCGAGTAGAAACGTGCGCACGTCAGTCTTTCTCTCGAAAGGTAAAAGCGGTTTGTACCAAAGCCCGCCCGCAGTCGCAACGCTGTGGTTCAGCCCAGGCGTTTCATGCCCGTTGTCTTGATCGCGTTGAGATCGAAGGTGGCCGTGTACTTGCAACCGGCGGCATGGGCGCAGCGTTCGATCAGGCAGTCTGCAAAATCGGCCTTGTTCGCCACAAACTTGCGCAGTGCCTGCCAGATGATCTCCCCATGCGCCACGGTCAATTCGCGGGTCCGTAGCAGGGTTTCCAGTACCGTCACCACATCGCTCTTGGCCGACTGGTAGCAGCTTTGCAGCACCCACACCAATTCCACGATCGACACCATGCTGACAAAGCCGGGCGAGGCGGTGGTCAGCGATTCGATCAGCTCGGATGCCTTGGCGGATTGAACCGGATCATCCTGGGTGACGTAGCGCACCAGCACATTGGTATCCAGTCCGATCATCCGGCTTTTGCCCCCTGTGCTGCGATGGCCTGGTTCATCTCCTCGATGGAAACGGCCTTGGCAGGTTTGCGGATCAAGCCCTTGAGGTCCTGAACCCTGTGGCTCGCGGCAATGATGTAAAACTGCCCGTTTTCCATTTCAACAAACTCGACCCGGTCGCCTGTTTCCAGGCCAAGGGCTGTCCTGACTTGGACAGGAATGGTGATTTGACCTTTCGAGGTCAGTGTGGCGGTCGCCATAGTGAAGATCTCCATCGTTATATTCCTTACCTTAGGGTAAGGAGTGACAGAGGACAATATCCGTTGGTCCATAGGTCGCTCATCTGGTGTGGGTTAGTCGGAACAGGTAAAACACTAGTCCGAACTGTTCCCGCCCACAGGGTTTAAAGAGATACAAACCATGACCGACCGCTTTCTCATCATTCCCCCTTCCATGCACCCCATCGTCGAGCGCGCCGGCTACGTGCCCGCGGTCAAAGTCGGCAAGACGTTGTACTGCGCAGGCCAGGTCGGGCGGACGGCTGCATTGGCGGTGATCGAGGACCCCGAGGCGCAGTTCGTCGCGGCCTGGGAGAATCTGCGGGAGGTTCTGGAGGAGGGCGGCTGCACCTTCGATGACGTGGTGGACATGACCACCTACCACGTCAACATGAGCCAGCACATGGCGGTTTTTCGCGAGGTGAAAAACCGTCTGTTCCCACGCGGGCATTGCGCCTGGACCACGATCGGAGTGTCGGAACTGGCACACCCCGGTCTGCTGGTGGAAATCAAATGTGTGGCGGTACAACGCTAATTCATTGCACCACGCGGTAGCACGGTACGTACGCCGCGCCGCCCGGTAACTTCATGCGGTGCTGGGCGACGAAAGCCTGCAACAGCTCGTCCAGCGGTTTCATGATGGCCGGGTCGCCGTGGATTTCATACGGACCGTGCTGCTCGATCAGGCGGATGCCCTTGTCCTTGACGTTGCCTGCCACGATCCCCGAGAACGCGCGGCGCAAGTTGGCGGCGAGTTCGTGGGGCGGCAGCGCGTGGCTCAGTTGCAGGCTGGCCATGTTGGCGTGGGTCGGGTCGAACGGGCGCTGGAAACCTTCGTCGATTTTCAGCAGCCAGTTGAAATGGAACGCGTCATTGCGCTCGCGACGGAACTGTTTCACCGCCTTGAGACCCGCGGTCATCTGCCGCGCCACTTCGGCCGGGTCGTCGATGATGATCTGGTAGTGCGCCTGTGCGGCCTCGCCCAATGTAGCGCCGACGAAGGCATGCAGTTGTTGCAGGTACGGCGCGGCGTGCTTCGGCCCGGTGAGGATGACCGGGAACGGCAGGTCGCGGTTGTCCGGGTGCATGAGGATGCCCAGCAGGTACAGGAACTCTTCGGCCGTGCCGGCGCCGCCCGGGAAGATGATGATGCCGTGGCCGACACGCACGAACGCTTCCAGGCGCTTCTCGATGTCCGGCAGGATCACCAGTTCATTGACGATCGGGTTCGGCGCTTCGGCGGCGATGATGCCCGGCTCGGTCAGGCCCAGGTAGCGGCCGCCGGTAATTCGTTGTTTGGCGTGGGAAATGGTCGCGCCTTTCATCGGACCTTTCATCACGCCAGGGCCGCAACCGGTGCACACATCCAGGCTGCGCAGGCCGAGTTCGTGGCCGACTTTCTTGGTGTATTTGTATTCTTCGGTATTGATCGAGTGCCCGCCCCAGCACACCACGATTTTCGGCTCGACACCCGGGCGCAGCGTGCGCGCATTGCGCAGCAGGTGGAACACGTAGTCGGTGATGCCCTGGGAGTTGCTCAGGTCGATGCGCTGGCTGTCCAGCTCGTTCTCGGTGTAGACGATGTCGCGCAGTGCGCTGAACAGCATCTCGCGGGTACTGGCGATCATCTCGCCATCGACGAAAGCGTCGGCCGGTGCGTTCAGCAGCTCCAGGCGCACGCCGCGATCCTGCTGGTGGATGCGTACTTCAAAGTCTTTGTAGGCGTCGAGGATGGTCTTGGCGTTGTCGATATGCGCGCCGGTGTTGAGGATCGCCAGGGCGCATTGGCGGAAGAGGGTGTAGATGCTGCCGGTACCGGCTTCGCTCAGTTGCTGGACTTCACGTTGCGACAGGGTTTCGAGGCTGCCCTTGGGGCTGACGGAGGCATTGATGACTTGACGTTGGGGCATTCTGATTCCTTGAAAGCACAGCCACCGCGCCCGATAGAACTACGCGATGGCTTGAGAATGATGGGCGCCGAAAACGGTCGCACGAGACGATTATTTACCTCAGGCATGCCGCCGAGTGCAAACACCGTCCAGCACCATCATGCCGCAGAAGTTACTGAATCAGCTTCCAGTTTTTGTAGAAAACCCGACGCAGGGTAAAGACCAGCCCGGCAAACCCCGCGATCACGGCGTTCAATACTGAAGGCAGCGGAGTCGGCCGTACGATATCGATAAACAGGCAATAGCGTTTTGCATCATTCTTGTTAAAGGACGCGTGCATCAGCGTGTCATCGAAGATAAACAGCGGGTCGTCGTGCCAGTAGTGTTTGTGCGTGCCCACCTGGATGTAGACGCCGTCGTGGTGGGGCGCCGGTGCCATGTTGTAGAGCACGCGAAACATCATACGCAGCGGGCCGAAGTGGAAGGAGGTCGAACGGTTTTCGTTGAACACCGATACGCCGATAGTCTTCACGAACGGCAGCTTCTCCCGCAGTTGCGGAATGTTCAGCGTGGTTTCGATCGGCCGTCCGTACCATTGGAAAAACAGCATGCCGCGCTTCTTCTCGGCCATGCGTTCATCCAGGTAACCGATGATTTCATCCTTGTGAGCCATGGCATCACTGATCACCTGCTGCAGGTCTGCGCGCCAGGCGGGCGGCAGGTCGGCCATCGTATACACATGACGGTTGCGCGAACTCAGCAGGTCGAACAGCGTGTTGAACGGCGCCAGCAGCCAGGTGTTACGACCGCTGCCGATAAAGTATTTCCTGATGGTGGGCGCGTCATACAAGCCATTGCGCAGGAAATCGTAGATGCCGCAGACCAGCACCAGGCCGAGAAACACCAGGGTGGTTTCGGGGAAGAGCGCAATAATCAGCAGTACGCCCAATACCCAGGCGATCGATACGGCCTTTTTATGCAACGCAGACTTGTTCATGACACTCAGCTCCAGCAGGACGCCATTCGACAGGTCCGGATCCGTGGCCGCGAGTGGTGGGGGTTTGAAACATATTGAAACAACTACGTCATGATAAGGCGTTCAGTGCCGGAGAGGCGTTTTAAATCGTGCAAAATTGTGAAGGCTCTACACCGTTTTTAACCTTTGCCACGCGTGAGTGGATTGGATTTTGTAAACGGAAGATTTGCGACTATCGTGACGCTTCGGTTTTTCAGGCGTCATAGACCGGTACGATTGAAGTTGAATGGCCACCATTGGCCTTCGGCACCTTGGAAGAGGCAGAAATTTTATGATCATCAAACCGCGGGTTCGTGGCTTTATCTGTGTGACCGCTCACCCTGTTGGCTGTGAGGCGAACGTCAAGGAACAGATCGACTACGTCACCCAACACGGCGCCATCGAAGGCGGCCCGAAGAAGGTGCTGGTCCTCGGCGCTTCCACCGGCTACGGCCTGGCCGCGCGCATCAGTGCTGCGTTTGGCTGCGGCGCCGATACCCTGGGCGTGTTTTTTGAAAAAGAAGGCGAAGAAGGCAAGCTCAGCTCTGCCGGCTGGTACAACAGCGCCGCATTCGAGAAGTTTGCCGTCGAAAAAGGCCTGTACGCCAAGAGCATCAATGGCGATGCGTTCTCCGACGAGATCAAGCGCCTGACCATCGAAACCATCAAGAAAGACCTGGGCAAGATCGACCTGGTCGTCTACAGCCTGGCCGCGCCACGTCGCACCGACCCGCAGGGCGTGGTGCACAACTCCACCCTCAAGCCGATCGGCAAGGCCGTGACCCTGCGCGGGATCAACACCGACAAGGGCGTTGTGGTCGACACCACGCTTGAGCCGGCGACCCAGGAAGAAATCGACGGCACCGTGAAAGTCATGGGTGGCGAAGACTGGCAGCTGTGGATCGACGCCCTGCGTGACGCCGACGTGCTGGCCGAAGGCGCCAAGACCACCGCGTTCACCTACCTTGGCGAGAAGCTGACCCAGGATATCTACTGGAACGGCTCCATTGGCGAAGCCAAGAAAGACCTCGACAAGAAAGTCCTGACCCTGCGCGACAACCTCGCCGCACTGAAGGGCGACGCCCGCGTTTCGGTGCTCAAGGCCGTGGTCACCCAGGCCAGTTCCGCGATCCCGATCATGCCGCTGTACCTGTCGTTGCTGTTCAAGGTGATGAAAGAGCAGGGCACCCACGAAGGTTGCATCGAGCAGGTCTACGGCCTGTTCAAGGACAGCCTGTACGGCGCCGAGCCTAAGCTGGACGCCGACGGTCGCCTGCGCGCCGACCTGGCCGAGTTGGAGCCAAAGGTCCAGGACGCGGTAGCCGCCCTGTGGAACCAGGTTACCGACGACAATGTCAACGAGATCAGCGATTTTGCCGGCTACAAGGCTGAATTCCTGCGCTTGTTCGGCTTCGAGATCGATGGCGTGGACTACGACGCCGATGTAAACCCTACCGTGAAGATCAACGGCTTGATCCAAGCCTGAAACACGCGCTAGACATCTAAGAGCTGGTTAATGTGGGAGTCGGGCTTGCCCGCGATAGCATCACCGCGGTGTAACGCATACACCGAAGTGATTGCATCGCAGGCAAGCCAGCTCCCACATTTTTTTGCGCCACGCCTTCCTTCTAGGAACCCTCCTACAAGACATCGTGCTCCCGCGACGGCCCTTAATCTGCCAGACTCCTGCGGCTATCGAACCACGCAAACGGAGGATCAGATGACCATTCGTGCAGTAGTTTTTGATTTCGGCGGAGTCCTGTTCGACTGGAACCCGCAGCACCTCTACCGCCAGCTGATTGCCGATGATCACGAGCGGCAGCACTTTCTCGACACTGTCTGCACCCAGGCCTGGAACACCGAGCAGGACGCCGGCCGCAGCCTGGCAGAAGGCACTCGCCACCTGGTCGAGCAATACCCCGAACACGAACCCTTGATCCAGGCCTATTACGCCCGTTGGCACGAGATGCTGCGTGGCTCGTTGCCAGAATGCGTGGCGATTCTCGAAGCGCTGCATGCCGCCGATATGCCGCTGTTCGGACTCACCAACTGGTCCGCCGAGACCTTCCCTTATGCGCGGGCCAACTATCCGTTCCTGCAACGTCTGCGCGATATCGTGGTGTCGGGAGAGCTGAAGCTGATCAAGCCGGATGCAGCCATTTATCACGCGAGCTTCGCCCAGGTGCGGGCGCATCTCCCGGATATCCAGCCCGGTGAGGTAGTGTTTATCGACGATGTTGCCAGCAATATCGACGCTGCGGTCGCCTTGGGCTGGCAGGGTATTCACCATGTGTCGGCCGAGCGCACAGCAGCGCGCCTGCGCGAGTTGGGCGTGAGCTTCTAGCGCGCCCATTTTTCCATGGCGAAATCCACAAAGGCGCGCAGTTTGGGCAGGCGGTAGCGATCCTGTCTGTAGAGCAGGTGCATGGGGCGCGAGGGCAGTTGGTAGCCGGGTAACAGGGCCACCAGCTTGCCGCTCTCCAGGTCCGGTTGTACCAGCGCGTCGGCCAGCATGATGATGCCCATGCCGTTGACGGCGGCCTGGCGCAAGCCTTGCGAGCTGTTGATGGTCAACGAGCCGGACACCGGCACCTCCACCTCGCCTTCCGCACCGGTCATGCGCCAGAGTTTGTCGGTGTCTCGCCAGTTGTCGCTGGCCGGGTAGGCGAACGCCAGGCAGTCGTGCTGCTGCAGGTCTGCGGGTGTCTGCGGCGTGCCGCGACGCGCCAGGTACGCAGGTGATGCACACAGCGTGAGGGTGTAGGCCTGCAGGGGCCTGGCGATCAGGCTGGAGGTTTCCAGCTCGCCGAGGCGGATCGCCACGTCGAAGCCGCTGTCGACCAGGTCCATGCGCTCGTTGCTCAGCACCACGTACAGGTTGATCAGCGGGTAACGTTGGGCAAACTCGCTCAGGGCGGGCGTCAGGCGTTCGGTGCCGAACACCGGTGGCGCAGTGATGCGCAGGCTGCCTTTGGGGATTTCGCTGTGGGCCTGCTCCGCCAGTAGCTCGGAGTCGGCCACCAGGCCCAGCACCTCCAGGCAGCGCTGGTAATACTGGCCGCCAAATTCCGTGAGGCTTTGCTTGCGGGTGGTGCGCTTGAGCAGGCTGACGCCCAGCCGCTGCTCGAGGGCGCGCAGGTGATTGCCGACCATGGTGGTCGACATCCCGCATTCGTGCGCGGCGGCCGTCATGCTGCCGGTCTCCACCACTTTCACGTACACCGACATTGCCTGGAACAGATCCATTATCAAGCCCTGGTTTAAAGTTATTGCAGAGTTGCGCAGTTTATCCAGCTCAGATGGCTAACGATACTGCAGGCATCCCAACGATGCACTGGAGCCCGCCACCATGACTGCCGCCTGCCTGATGACCACCTACCAACCCATGGCCCTGAGTTTTACCCGCGGCCTGGGTACGCGCCTGTGGGACCAGCAGGGCCGCGAATACCTGGACGCGGTGGCGGGTGTGGCAGTGACCAATGTCGGGCATTCCCACCCCAGGTTGGTGGCGGCCATCAGCGAGCAGGCCGGTTTGCTCTTACACACGTCCAACCTCTACAGCATCGACTGGCAACAACGCCTGGCCCAGCGCCTGACCCAGCTGTCGGGTCTGGATCGCGCGTTCTTCAACAACTCCGGCGCCGAAGCCAACGAGACAGCGCTGAAGCTGGCGCGGTTGCACGGGTGGAAAAAAGGCATTGAAGAGCCGCTGGTGGTGGTGATGGAGAACGCTTTTCACGGCCGTACGCTGGGGACCATGGCCGCGAGCGATGGTCCGTCGGTGCGCTTGGGTTTTCAGCGTTTACCGGGAGATTTCCTCAAGGTGGGCTTTGGGGACCTGGCGGCGCTGGAGGCGATCACCCGGACGTTTGGGGCGCGTATCGCGGCGGTCCTGCTCGAGCCGATCCAGGGCGAAAGTGGCGTACTGCCGGCTCCCACCGGCTATCTGCAAGCCCTGCGTGATCACTGCACACGCCATGGCTGGCTGATGATGCTCGACGAAATCCAGACCGGCATCGGCCGCACTGGTGCCTGGTTTGCGTTCCAGCATGAAGGCATCGTGCCCGATGTCATGACCCTGGCCAAAGGTCTCGGCAACGGAGTGCCCATCGGCGCCTGCCTGGCCCGCACCGCAGTGGCCCAGCTGTTTACCCCGGGCAGTCACGGCAGCACGTTTGGTGGCAATCCACTGGCCTGCCGGGTGGGCTGCACCGTGCTGGACATCATCGAAGAGCAGGGGTTGCTGCAGAACGCCGCACTTCAGGGCGAACGCTTGCTGGCACGGTTGCGCGTGGAGTTGAGTGAACACCCGCAGGTGCTGGCGATTCGTGGGCAGGGCTTGATGATCGGGATCGAATTGGCGACCCCGTATCGCGACCTGTCGCAGCGGGCGGCCCAGGAGCATGGCCTGCTGATCAATGTCACGCGGGGCAAGGTCATTCGCCTGCTGCCGCCGCTGACGCTGGACGCCAAGGAGGTCGAGATGATCGTGCGCGCCATCAGGCGGCTATTGGATTGAAACGAGATCCGCTCTTTTAGGAGCGGGATCTTCATCATCCTCAGAGGTCGTTTCCGTTCAGCCACTCCTGGTTCATCGTTTCGGTATCTCCCAGGTATTCCAGCAACCAGGCCATGGCCGGCGACAGCTTGCCCTGTGCCCAGGCCACGCACGACGGGCTGGCCGGGAAGGGCCGCGACAGGTGCAGCGCCACCAATTCACCCCGTTCGATCCACGGCAGTACCTGATGCGCGGGTGCCATGCCGACGCAGAGGCCGTCGCGCAGGCAATCAATGGCGGAGGCCCAGTTGGGCACCACCAGGCGGCGTTGGTTATCCAGGGTCCAGGTGTCGCGCTTGGGCAGGTTGCGAGAAGTGTCGGTCATGCACAATGAGGCGAATGGGCGCAGTTGGTCGTCATTGAGCAACCCTTGCATGGCCGCCAATGGATGTTTCGCGCTGACCACACACAGCCAGTTCAACAAGCCCATGTCGCGAAAGGTGAAGTGACTGGCCACCGGCACCGCGCTGGTGGCACCGATGACGATATCGGTGCGCTCATCCGCCAGGGCATCCCACACGCCGTTGTACACCTCGTACTCCAGCAGCAATTCCACTTCAGGAAATTGCCGGTAGAAGTCCAGTACCAGTTGCCGACAACGCTGGGGTTTGACGATGGAGTCCACGGCCACCTTCAACTGGCCGCTCCAGCCATTGGCAACCTGCTGGCACAAACGCCGGGTGCCGAGCATTTTTTTCATCACGCCGCGAGCTTCGTCGATAAACAGGCGGCCGGCGGGGGTCAGCTCGACGTCACGGTGACGCCGTACAAACAAAGGGACTGCCAGCCACTCCTCAAGCTGACGCACCGTATAGCTGATGGCCGACGGCACGCGGTGCAGTTCCTGGGCGGCGGCACTGAAGCTGCCGTGGCGCGCTACGGCATCGACCACATCCAGGGAATATTCGGACCACATGGTGGTTGCCTTCAAAAATATTGATAAGAGTGTCCAATTATTATCGCTTCACACAAAAACTGTCAGCTTCATAATGGGCGCCAGTCAGCAAATAGTTTGATGGCAGGACCTACAAGGCTTCAATGAAAAATTCTTTTGGTTTTACCGGGTATCTGGCGGGGCTGAGCATGCTCGGCTATCTGGCCATGGACATGTACCTGCCGGCGTTCGGCGCCATGGGCGAGCAGCTGCAGATCAGCGCAGGCGCGGTCGGCGCCAGCTTGAGTATTTTCCTCGCGGGCTTTGCGCTGGGGCAATTATTGTGGGGGCCGTTGTCCGATCGGCTGGGGCGCAAGCCGATCCTGCTCGCGGGCCTGAGCCTGTTCGTGCTCGGCTGTGCGGGGATGTTCTGGGTCGAAACGGCGCCGCAGTTGCTGGCCTTGCGGTTTATGCAAGCGGTGGGTGTGTGCGCCGCTGCCGTCAGTTGGCAGGCGCTGGTGATCGACCGCTACCCGGCCGACAAGGCTCACCGCGTGTTCGCCAGCGTCATGCCGCTGATGTCGCTGTCGCCGGCCCTGGCGCCGCTGCTGGGTGCGATGGTACTGAATCACCTGGGGTGGCAGGCCATCTTCGGCGTATTGCTGGGGGTGTCGGTGTTGTTGCTGGTGCCGACCTTGTTCCTGCGCAGCCTGCCGGAACGTCCGATAGAAGAGGGCGAACCTACGCGTCTGGGGTATGGGCAATTGCTCACGTCCCGCGTGTTTACCGGCAATGTGATGATCTTTGCTGCGTGCTCGGCCAGCTTCTTCGCCTGGCTGACCGCTTCGCCGTTCATCCTTGGGGGCATGGGCTACAGCCCGAACGATATCGGCCTGAGCTACGTGCTGCCGACCCTTGCGTTCCTGATCGGCGGCTACAGCTGCCGCAGCGCCCTGCAACGCTTCCAGGGCAAGACGCTGTTGCCGTGGCTGCTGCTGGCTTATTGCATCAGCATGGTCGCGTTGTACCTGGTCGCGACATTCACCGTGCCGACCCTCACCACGTTGCTGATTCCATTCTGCCTGATGGCGCTGGTCAACGGTGCCAGCTACCCGATTGTGGTAGCGAATGCGCTGATGCCGTTTGCGGAAAACTCCGGCAAGGCGGCGGCCCTGCAAAACACCCTGCAACTGGGCCTGTGCTTTCTCAGCAGCCTGCTGGTGTCGTCGATGATCGATGAGCCGCTGATGATCACCGTGATCGTAATGCTGGCGACCGCACCGTTGGCGGTGCTGGGTTACTGGCTGGCGCGGCCGAAAACCGTCCATTCAGCGCTGGCGCCGGATCTGGAGTGACACCCCGGTCAAGCTGTAGGCGCTGGCTTGCCTGCAATGCGGACGACTGGGTGTATCAGGTACACCGAGCCGATGCGGTCGCAGGCAGGCCAGCGCCTGCCGTCAGAAGGTGATTTCCAGATTCACCGTCGGCGTTGACGTGCGGCTGCCCCGGCCGCCGTCCACGCCGAACTTGTTATGCCAGTACTCGTAACCCACCCCGAGGTACAGGTTCGGCTTCACGCTTTTGCCCGGTCGCACCGCCACCATCAGTGCAGTGCGCATCAGCGCTTCCGGTGCCGTGTCACGGCCATGGTAGTCCTCGCCTTTTTCCCCGACGTAATTGATGAACCCCTGGAATTTCGCCGCGTGGTTGGCGATCTCGAAAGGACGCATCCACGTCAGGTTGAGCATGTAGGTGTCATCGAAGGTGTGGTTGGACTCCTGCGCGCCGGGGATGCCGGTGTGATTGCGTTCCTTGTAGTACATCAAGCTCAGGTCCAGCACCCCCACGGTGTTGAATTTCAGGGTCGGGCCGATCACCAGCGCACGTTTTTTCGCCGACGCGAAGTTGTTGTTGCGGTTGGCGTCGAAGCCCAGGGTCAGCGCGTAGTCCTTGATCAGGCCAGTGCCCAGCGGCCTATCGAACACCCGTGATGCATACAACTGGTGCCGGTACACGGCGTACACCTCGCTGCCCCCGTGGTCGGTACCCTTGCGCGGGTCGCGGCTGTCGGACAAGAACACATCCAGGTTCAGAAAATTACTGCCATACGTGTAGCCGCTGGCATGGGTAAAGCTGTAGATGCGCTTGCTGAATTCGTCGGGGTTATTCGGGTTGGTGAACTGCTGGCCGTAGCGAAATCCTACGCTGTTGTTCATCCATTCCACCGCGACAGCCTCCCCGCCGCCGAGGAGGGTGAGTGCGACGGTTGCTCCCTGTAGTGCTTTTTTCATTGTTATCGGTCCTTGGGCGTTCTGGCTCATCACGGCCGGATTATTTTTGTAACGCCGATGGAGGGTATCTTGTTCGGCGGATTGTATACAACTCTATGGACATCCACTCCAAAGATTGCATACAGTGTCCGCACAACAAAAACAGAGAACCCCTCACCATGACTATCCCGAAGGCGTCACCGCAGCGGCCAGAAGATGAGAATCTCGGCGTCGCCGCCAACATGGCTTACGGCCTGCAGCATGTGCTCACCATGTACGGCGGCATCGTCGCGGTACCGTTGATCGTCGGCCAGGCAGCCGGGTTGTCGCCGGCAGATATCGGTCTGTTGATCGCTGCATCGCTGTTTGCCGGCGGCCTCGCAACGCTGCTGCAAACCCTGGGGCTGCCGTTTTTTGGCTGTCAGTTGCCGCTGGTGCAGGGCGTGTCGTTTGCTGGCGTGGCAACCATGGTTGCGATTGTCGGCAGCGACGGCGCCGGCGGGGTACCGGCGATTCTCGGCGCGGTGATGGCCGCGTCATTGATAGGCCTGCTGATCACCCCGGTGTTCTCACGGATAACCCAGTTTTTCCCGCCGCTGGTCACAGGCATCGTGATCACCACCATCGGCTTGACGCTGATGCCGGTGGCGGCGCGCTGGGCCATGGGCGGCAACAGCCGCGCGGCGGATTTCGGCAGCATGCCCAATATCGGCCTGGCGGCACTGACATTGGTGCTGGTGTTGTTGCTGAGCAAGATCGGCAGCGCGACCATCTCGCGCCTGTCGATCCTGCTGGCGATGGTGATCGGCACCGTGATTGCGGTGTTCCTCGGCATGGCCGACTTCTCCGGTGTTACCCAAGGGCCGATGTTCGGCTTCCCCACGCCTTTCCATTTCGGCATGCCGACGTTCCATGTGGCCGCGATCATTTCGATGTGCATCGTGGTGATGGTGACCCTGGTGGAAACCTCGGCAGATATCCTGGCGGTGGGTGAGATCATCGACACTAAGGTCGACTCCAAGCGCCTGGGCAACGGCCTGCGCGCCGACATGCTGTCGAGCATGTTTGCGCCGATCTTCGGTTCGTTTACCCAGAGCGCGTTTGCCCAGAACGTCGGCCTGGTGGCGGTCACCGGGGTGAAAAGCCGCTTTGTGGTGGCCACCGGCGGGCTGTTCCTGGTGATCCTCGGCCTGCTGCCCTTCATGGGGCGGGTGATCGCCGCGGTGCCGACTTCAGTGCTGGGCGGTGCCGGGATTGTGCTGTTCGGCACGGTGGCGGCCAGTGGCATTCGCACCCTGTCGAAGGTCGATTACCGCAACAATATGAACCTGATCATCGTCGCCACGAGCATCGGTTTCGGCATGATCCCGATTGCCGCGCCGAGTTTCTACGATCACTTCCCCACCTGGTTCGCGACCATTTTTCACTCAGGCATCAGTTCGTCGGCAATCATGGCGATCTTGCTGAACCTGGCGTTCAACCATTTCACCGCAGGCAACTCCGACCAGCAGTCGGTGTTCGTGGCGGGGACTGAGCGCAGCCTGTGCTTCCACGACGTGGCCGCCTTGCGCGAGGGGGATTACTTCAGCGGCGGCAAGTTGTTCGATGCCGAGGGCAAGGAGATTCCGATGGTGGCGGATGTGCCGAGGAAAATCACAAAGCCCGAAACCAGCCACGTTTAACCCTGTGGAAGCGGGCTTGCTCGCGAATGCGGTGGATCAGTCGAAACATAGGCCGGCTGACAGACCGCATTCGCGAGCAAGCCCGCTCTCACATGGAGATTCAACTGGCCTTGAGTACTTGGTGCGAACACACCTCATCCAGAAACTTCACCACCGTGCCCATGCACGCCTGGCGCTCTTCCACATGGGGCATGTGGCTGGAGTCTTCAAACAGCGCCCAGCGCACATCGGCGATTTCATCCAGGAACGGCTTGACCACCAGCGGGGTGGCCTCGTCATGCCGGCCGGAAATCACCAGGGTCGGGACATTGATTGCCGACAGGCGGCCAATCGACTTCCAGTCCTTCAAACTGCCGATCACGTGGAATTCGGTCGGGCCGCTCATGGCGTGGTACACCGTGGGGTCCGAATCGACTTGGGCGAAGGTGCGCGCGACTTCTTCCGGCCATGGGTTGACCCGGCACACGTGGTGGTCATAGAACACCCGCGAGGCGGCGAGGTATTCCGGGTCCTGATAAGTGCCGGCGGCTTCATGCTTGAGCAGGGTTTCATGCACACCTTCGGGTAACAGCTTGCGCAGGCGGTTGGCCTCGCTGACCCAGGTGCGCATGCACGTCGGCGAGTTGGCCGGGATAAACGCCCGCAGGCCCTTGGGTTGCAGGATCGCGTGTTCACTGCCGAGCATGCCGCCCCAGGACTGGCCGAGGATCGCGTAGTCGTCGCTGATCTGCAGGTGGTCCAAGAGGTTGTTCAGCTCTGCGAGAAACAGGTCGACCGTCCAGAAAGAGCGGTCTTCGTCGGGCAGGTGGGTCGAGCGGCCGTTACCCAGTTGGTCGTAGTGGATGACGGCGTGGCCGCTGGCGGCGACATCCTTGAACGCGTCTACGTAGTCATGGGTGCAGCCGGGACCGCCGTGAATGACCACCAGCGGGGTGAGGCCGCTGGAGAGGTTGCCGGTGACGCGGTACCAGGTCTGGTAGGCACCAAACGCCGCATAGCCTTCGCGGATTTTTTCGATGAATTCCATTTCGTACCCTGCTCTCTTTGAAAAAGGATCAGGGACACGATAATGCGTGCGCGAAATTTAAGTAACTAGCAAAACAGCTAGGTTTTGCCCAGGGATCAATCTTCGAGCAGGCGGTAATGGGTGGCACGCACCACCGCCTGCACACGGTTCTTGGCCCCCAGCTTGTGCATCGCCGAGGCCAGGTGCAGGGTAACCACGGCCAGTGAGCGGCTCAGTTGCGTGGCGATTTCGGCGGCGGTCAGGCCTTCGGCTGCCCATTTGAGGCACTCGCGCTCGCGCTTGGTCAGATGAATATGCGGGTAAGTGCGCAGTTCCTTGCTGAACAACGGGTAGGCCGCTTCCTGCAATGCGTGGGAAATCAGGCTGAAGTCCGACAGGGTCTGCTGCGCATCCTGCAACACGGAATGTGCTGTGCCGGTCCGCAGGCCTGTGAGCGAGGCGAAGCCGCCACGGGGCAGGTGGATCGGCACGCTGACACCGCAGGTCAGTTGCTGGTCGTGCAGGTAGGACGAAACGGGGGCGTGGCAGGGGTCGATGATGGTTTGCAGGGCGGTGTCGGCCTTGGCTTCGTAGGACCACACGAACGCCGACACCGTGCGCAAGGCCAGGTGTTGCACCGGGTCGATCTGGTAAAACCCTTTGCTGCACCACAACGCATGCCAGTCGGGCGGGGTGTTGCGCAGTTCCAGCACGGAGGGGGTGATCAGTGCACCATCCTGGTCAATCGGCACCGGGGTGTAGTCATACACCAGCGCGTCGAAACCCAGCTGTTGGGCGAGGATAAAAGTGTTGTCCATCTGCTCGTCCAGGCTCCTGCCCGGCATCAGACGCTGATTGAAGGCAGTTAGCTTGGCCAGCATCCGTTCTGCTCCCGAATTCATTTGAATCTCGACTTGCTGCAAGTAGAATGCCACGCCCCGGCGAAGGACAGCCAGGCCAAACCTATAAGAAATGCTAGGTTATGGACGCGCGGCATCCTCGGTAGTGTTGGCCCGACAAAAGGCCGCTACCTGCCAGGCCGACACAACACAAGGAATGTATGCATGTGGCGTGAAATTGCCCCCGACCAGCAGTACAACGTGCAAGTCGACGGCCATAACCTCGTGGCCTACAGCTTTGGCGAAGGCGATGAGGTGCTGCTGTGCCTCAATGGCGGCCCGGGCCTGCCGTGTGACTACTTGCGCGACGCCCATGGCTGGCTCAAGGAGCAAGGCCTGCGAGTGGTTGCATTCGACCAGCTTGGCACGGGCGCATCAGCCAGACCGACCGATGTTTCGCTGTGGGAAATCCGCCGTTATGTCGAAGAAGTTGAAACCGTGCGCCAAGCCCTGGGGCTGGGACGCGTGCACCTGCTCGGGCATTCCTGGGGCGGCTGGCTCGGTATCGAATACGCCATCCATTACCCCGACGCCCTGAAAAGCCTGATCCTCGAGAACACCGTCGGCGACATTCCTCACCTGTCCCAGGAACTCGAACGCCTGCGCGGCGCGCTCGGCAGCGAAACCGTGGCCATGATGCAGCGCCATGAGGCCATGGGCACCCTTGACCACCCGCAGTACCAGGCCGCGATCACCTTGCTCAACTACCGCCACGTCTGCCGCCTGGACGAGTGGCCCGAGCCGGTCAAGCGCTCCCTGGGCGACTGGAACATGGGGCCCTACGAAACCATGCAGGGGCCCAACGAATTCCTCTACATCGGCAACCTCAAGGACTGGAACCGCCTTCCTGAAATGGCCGCGTTCAAGATGCCGATCCTGATTACCACCGGCCAGCACGACGAACTCACCCCGGCCTGCGCCATGCGCATGAAAATGGCGGCCCGGCACGCCGAATTGCACGTATTCCCCAACAGCAGCCATATGCCATTTTATGAGGAACCCCAGGCGTATTTCCCCGTGCTGCTGGACTTCCTCGCTCGCCATCGAGGTTGACGGATGAACCTGGCGCGCTACCGTTTTGTGCTGTCCCGGCCGCTGCAATTGCTGCCGGTGCTGTTTGGCATCAGCCTGATTACCTTCGTGCTGGTGCGCTCGATTCCGGGCGACCCGGCGCGCGCCTTGCTGGGGTCGCGCAGCACACCCGATGCGTTGCTGAAGATCCGCGCCCAGTACGGCCTCGACCAGCCGCTGTGGCTGCAATATTTCTACTTCCTGAAAAACCTGCTCAAGGGCGACCTCGGCCAATCGCTGCTGTACAAGGTCGACGCCTTGAAACTGATCGTCACCCGCATCGAGCCGACCCTGGTACTGGTGCTCGGCAGTGTGGTGCTGGCGCTGCTGATTGCGCTGCCGCTGGCGAGCTGGGCCGCGCGTAACAAGGGCGGTTGGGTGGATAACCTGATCCGCGTGTTTACCACCGTGGGCCTGGGCATGCCGGCGTTCTGGCTGGGCTTGATGCTGATCCTGCTGCTCAGCGTGCAATGGGGCTTGTTCCCGGTGTCCGGCTACGGCCGGACCTGGCTGGACAAGGCCCACCATATGGTTTTGCCGTGCCTGACCATCGCCCTGGCACTGTCGGCGGTGCTGGTGCGCAACCTGCGGGCGAGCATGTTGATGGAGTTGCAGGCCGACCACGTCACCGCCGCCCGGGCGCGCGGGCTGTCGGAAGCGGCGGTGTTTCGCCGCCATGTGCTGCCCAACTCCCTGGTGCCGGCGGTCAATCTGCTGGCGGTGAATATTGGTTGGCTGATCAGCGGTACGGTGGTGATCGAAAGCCTGTTCGCAATTCCCGGTATCGGCCAACTGCTGGTGCGCGGCATTTTCACCCGCGACTACATGGTGGTGCAGGGCGTGGCCATGGTGCTGGCGTGCGCGACGGTGCTGGTCAACTTCGTCGCGGACGTGGTGACGGTGGCCCTCGACCCACGGGTAAAAATGCAATGAGCAGCCGCCCGTTGATTGCCCCGTGGCGCTTGCGTCTGCGTTTGGGTTTGCGCAATGGCCGGCTGACGGCCGCGTGGGGGCTGCTGGTGCTGCTGCTGTGGTTAGCCCTGGCGGTGTTTGCGCCGTGGATCGCGCCGTATGACCCGATTGCGCAGAACACCGATATCAGCTTGCTCGGCCCAAGCCTGGTCCATCCATTTGGCACGGACAACTATGGCAGGGATATCCTTTCGAGGGTGATCTGGGGCACGCGTATCGACCTGCAACTGGCGATCATCGGCGTGATCTTCCCGTTCATGATCGGCACCTTTGTCGGTGCGGTGTCCGGTTACATCGGTGGGCGCTTCGACAGCGTGTGCATGCGCGTGATCGACGTGATTCTGGCGTTCCCGTTCCTGGTGTTGATGTTGGCAATCATGGCCATCCTGGGGCCCGGCCTGAAGAGTTTTTATATCGCCATGGCATTGGTGGGCTGGGTGTCGTACGCGCGGCTGATCCGCTCGCAGATCCTGGTGCTCAAGGAAAGCGACTTCGCCCTGGCCGCCAAGAGCCTGGGCTTTGGCCATGGGCGCATTCTGTTTCGGCATTTGCTGCCCAATGCGCTGTTTGGCTCGATCGTGTTTTCCATGTCCGATGCCGTGTTGGTGCTGCTCAACGGCGCCGCCGTGAGCTACCTCGGCCTGGGGGTGCAGCCACCGACGGCCGAGTGGGGGACGATGGTCGCCGAAGGCCAGGCGTTTATCACCACGGCCTGGTGGATCTGCACCTTTCCCGGTCTGGCCATCGTCACCCTGGCCATGGGCTTCAGCCTGCTGGCCGATGGGGTGGCGCAAGTGTTGGGGGACCGCGCATGAGCCTGTTGCAGGTGCGTGACTTGAGTGTGATCGCCAACAACGCCGGGCACGATGTGACCCTGGTAGACCGGGTGTCCTTCGACCTCGCCGAAGGTGAAGTCCTGGGCCTGGTGGGCGAGAGCGGCTCGGGCAAGACCATGGCCTGTCGTGGCCTGATGCGCCTGTTACCATCGCCCAGCCTGCGCGTGCAAGGCGGTGCCGTGCACCTGGCTGGCCGTGACCTGCTGCAACTCGACGATGCCGGCATGCGCGCCGTGCGGGGTGGGCAACTGGGCATGATCTTCCAGAACCCCAGCAGCCACCTCGACCCCTTGATGCGCATCGGCGCGCAGATCGCCGAGGGCGTGCGCCTGCATCAAGGCGCATCGAAAAAAGACGCGCACCGCCAAGCCATCGAGGTGTTGCGCCAGGTCGGCATTCCCGATCCCCAGGCACGGGTCGACAACTATCCCCACGAATTTTCCGGCGGCATGCGCCAGCGCGCGATGATCGCCGTGGCCTTGGGTTGCAACCCGAGAGTGCTGATCGCCGACGAGCCGACCACTGCCCTGGATGTGACGGTACAGGCGCAAATCCTGCGGCTGTTGCTCGACCTGCGCGACCAGCGCGGCCTGTCGATCATCATGATCACCCATGACCTCGGCATGGTGGCGCAGACCTGCGATTCCATCGCGGTGATGTACGCCGGGCGCCTGTGCGAGCACGGCAGCAAATACGCGCTGCTGGCGCATCCGCAACACCCGTACACCGCCGGCCTGATCGACTGCCAGCCGGCCCACAGCAGCGGGCATGCCTTGTTGCGCACCATTCCCGGCCAGCCGCCGTTGCTGGATGCGCTGCCGGCGGGCTGCCGGTTCAACCCGCGCTGCCCACAGGCCGGCGCCCTGTGTACCGAAGTGTTGCCCGAAGGTGCGCGGGTGGCGTGTCACTATCCGTTGGGAGCTCGCCCATGAGCCTGTTGCAGATCAAGGATCTGGAGGTGCGCTTTGCGGCGTCCGGCACGGGAGTGTTCGGCCTGAACAAGCAATGGGTGAGGGCGGTGAACGGTGTGTCGCTGAACCTGGCGGCGGGCGAGACGCTGGGGCTGGTCGGCGAGTCCGGCAGCGGCAAGAGCACGCTGGGGCGGGCGATCCTGCACCTCAATCCGATCAGCGCCGGGCAGGTGTTTTTCGATGGCGTCGACATGGCCCACGGCAGTGCGATCGACATCGCCCGGCTGCGTCACGAAACCGCGATGATCTTCCAGGATCCGTATGCCGCGTTGAACCCGCGCCACACCATCGGCGAGACCATCGCCGAGGTCTTGCGGGTACAGCGCAAGGTCACGCCGGCGCGGATTCCCGACCGCGTCGCCGAGTTGCTCGAACTGGTCGGCCTGCGCCCCGAGCTGGCCGGCCGTAAACCCGCCTCCCTCAGCGGTGGCCAGTGTCAGCGCGTGGGGATCGCCCGGGCGCTGGCGGTGGAGCCGCGCCTGATCATCGCCGATGAATGCGTGGCGGCGCTGGACGTGTCGATCCAGGGCCAGATCATCAATCTGTTGCTGGAACTGCAACAGCGCATGAACCTGGCGATCCTGTTTATCGCCCACGACCTGGCCATCGTGCGCCGTCTGTGCGACCGCGTGGCGGTGATGTACCTGGGCAAGATTGTCGAGGAGGGCCCGGTGGAAGCGGTGTTTACCACGCCGCGTCATCCCTACACGGCGGCCTTGATCCAGGCGATTCCGGAGATCGACCCGTATCGGCCATTGCCTGCCGAGCCGTTGCCCGGCGAACCCCCGAGCCCGCTGAATTTGCCTGCGGGCTGCGCCTTTCACCCGCGTTGTCGGCATGCCCGGGCCATGTGTTCCGTGGTGTTGCCGCCGACTCATTTCCTGCACGAGCATCGGTACAGTTGCGTGCTTGAAGAACCGTTGACCCTTCCTGCCCATCATGAACAAGGAGTTATGACATGCAATCGCGCCACTTGAAGTTGCTCGCCGCCGCCACACTGACGGCCTGGTCGCTGACCGCCGGTTTCGCCCAGGCCGCCGGCGTCCTGACCATCGGCTGCCGTGAAGACAGCACCACGTTTGACCCGATCAAAAGCGCGCAAAACCGCGACACCTGGGTGTTCGCCAACGTTTACGACACCCTGGTACGCGTGGATAACCTGGGCACCAAGATGGAACCTGGGCTGGCAGAAAGCTGGGACATCTCCAAGGACGGCCTGACCTACACCTTCAAGCTGCGCGATGCGAAATTCTCCGATGGCTCGCCGATCACCGCCGACGACGCCGCGTTCAGCCTGCTGCGCATCCGCGACAACAAAGCCTCGCTGTGGGCAGACCCTTTCAACCTGATCAACACGGCCAAGGCGGCTGACGCGAAAACCCTGGTGGTCACGCTGAAGACCCCGGCGGTAGCGTTTCTCTCGCAACTGGCGTCGCCGACG
The DNA here is from genome assembly GCF_025466155.1 of Pseudomonas sp. 13B_2.1_Bac1. Lineage (NCBI taxonomy): Bacteria > Pseudomonadati > Pseudomonadota > Gammaproteobacteria > Pseudomonadales > Pseudomonadaceae > Pseudomonas > Pseudomonas sp. 13B_2.1_Bac1. Next base: position 116,802 of record NZ_JANLOH010000085.1, read on the forward strand.
GTGTCGATCCTGTCGGAAAAGGCCATGACCAAAATGGGCGAGGACGCCTACTCGGAGAATCCAGTGACCTCCGGTGCGTTCACCGTCGACGAGTGGCGCAAGGGTGACCGGGTGATTCTGAAAAAGAACCCGAACTTCTGGCAGGCCGGAAAGGTGAGCCTGGACGGCGTGGAATGGGTATCGGTGACGGATGACAACACGCGCATGCGCATGGTGCAGAACAACGAACTGGACACAGCGATCTTCGTGCCGTTCTCGCGGGTAGAAGAGCTGAAGAAAGACCAGAACGTGGTGATCCACGCCGACCCGTCCACCCGTGAAGATCACCTGCTGATCAACCACGAGCACGGCCTGCTCGCCAAGCCGCAAGTGCGTCAGGCGTTGGACATGGCGATCGACAAGCAATCGCTGGTCAAGACCGCTACTTACGGTCAAGGCACCGTGGCTTATTCCTACATCCCGAAAGGCTCGCTGTACCACTACGCCAACAACCTGCAGCGCCCGTATGACCCGACCGCCGCCAGGAAACTGCTGGACGAGGCGGGGGCCAAGGACTTGAAACTCAACTACGTGGTCAACGCCGGCAACGAAGCCGACGAGCAGATTGCGGTGATCATCAAGGATCAACTGGCCAAGGTCGGCGTCACCGCCAACCTGCAGAAGGTCGACCCGACCCAAAGCTGGCAGATGCTGGTGGACGGTGACTACGATATTTCGGTGATGTACTGGACCAACGACATTCTCGACCCGGACCAGAAGACCACCTTTGTGCTGGGTCACGACACCAACCAGAACTACATGACCCGCTACAAGAACGACCAGGTCAAGGCACTGGTGGCGGCAGCGCGGATCGAGGCCGATCCGGCCAAGCGTGAGCAGATGTATATCGACCTGCAGAAACTGGCGAAACAGGATGTGAACTGGATCGACCTGTACTACAGCCCTTACATCAACATCTCACGCAAGAATGTGAGCAACTTCCTGCAAAACCCGCTGGGTCGCTTCACCCTTGAGGAAGTGGTGAAAAACTAAGTTCCAGAGAGCACTGCAATGCAAATGTG